>CALFNC010000465.1 GCA_937902605.1 uncultured Acidobacteriota bacterium
GACGCTCCTCGAAGGGGGGGTCCAGTACTCGGCCTTCCTGACCGAGAACGGGACCTTCGTCGACGATCTCCTCACCTACAAGATCGCCGACGACGACTACCTCCTCGTCGTCAACGCCGCCAACACCCCCAAGGACGTCGCCTGGGCGAAGCGGGCGGCGGTGGACGGCGGCTCGGTCGAGAACGAGTCGGGCAAGTGGGCGCAGATCGCCCTCCAAGGGCCCCGCTCCGCCGAGATCCTTCAGCCCCTCGTCGACGTCGAGCTGGCGCCGATCGGCTACTACCACTTCCGGCACGGAAAGGTGGTGGGGGTCCCGTCGATCGTCTCGCGAACGGGTTACACCGGGGAGTACGGCTTCGAGGTCTACTGCCCCCCGGAAGCCGCCGTCGAGATCTGGGACGCGATCCTCGCGTCGGGCAAGCCGCACGGCCTGATCCCGGCCGGCCTCGGCGCGCGCGACACGCTCCGCCTCGAAGCGAAGATGGCCCTCTACGGGAACGACATCGACGACACGACGACGCCGTGGGAAGCCGACCTGGGCTGGATCGTGAAGATGAAGAAGGGCGACTTCATCGGACGCGCCGTACTGGAGCGGCAGAAGGCCGCTGGCATCTCCAAGAAGCTGGTCGGCTTCCAGGTGACCGGCCGCGGGATCGCCCGGCACGGCCATTCGGTGAAGACCAAGGCCGGCCCCGGGATCGTGACGTCAGGGACCCAGACCCCCACGGTCGGCAAGCCGATCGGGCTCGCCTACGTGCCGGTCGCCGCATCGGCGATCGGGACCGAGATCGAGATCGACATTCGCGGACGGGGCGTGAGCGCCGTCGTCGTTTCGACGCCGTTCTACAAGCGGCCGGCGGCCTAAGTATCCAGATCTAGGCAGGAGGGGGAGTCATGAGCACGTATCCGGACGATCGTCTCTACACGAAGAGCCACGAGTGGGTCCGCGTCGAGGGGGCCACGGGCACGATCGGGATCACCGACCACGCTCAGCACGAGCTCGGCGAAGTGGTTTTCGTCGACCTGCCGGACGTCGGGGAGCTTTTCGACGCCGGGCAGGAGTTCGGGACGATCGAGTCGGTCAAGGCGGTCTCCGAGATCTTCCTTCCCATCGCGGGCGAGGTGGTCGAGATCAACAAGGCCCTGGCCGACGAGCCGGGGGCCGTCAACGAGGACCCCTACGGCGACGGCTGGCTGATCAAGGTCAAGGTCTCGTCCGACGGGGACCGGGCGGGGCTCCTCTCGGCCGCCGCCTACGAGAAGTTCGTCGAGGAAGAGTCGAAGGGCTAGGGGCCTTCCGAGAACACGATGGGCTACATCCCGCACTCTCCGGCCGAGCGGTCGGTGCTCCTCCGCGAAATCGGGGCGGCGTCGGTCGACGAGCTCTTCTCCACCGTTCCCCGCGCCGTCTACCGCACCGAGCCCCCCGCGCTTCCGGCCCCGCAGTCCGAGATCGAGATCCGCCGCGTCATGGCCGCGATGGCGGCGAGGAACGCGGACTTCTCGCGCTGGTCGTCGTTTCTCGGCGCCGGGCTTTACGCGCACCACTCGCCCGCGTTCGTTTCCCAGCTGCTCCTCCGTGGCGAGTTCCTCACGGCCTACACCCCCTACCAGGCTGAGGCCTCGCAGGGGACGCTGACCGCCATCTACGAGTTCCAGACGCACGTCGCCCTCCTGACCGGGATGGACATCGCCAACGCCTCCATGTACGAAGGGGCGTCGGCGTTCGTCGAGGCTGTCCTCATGGCCGAGCGCCTGTCGAAGAAGCGGTCGAAAGTGGTCGTGTCGAAGGGTGTGCACCCGGAGTACCTGACGGCGCTCCGCACCTACCTCGCGAACTTCCCGTTCCAGGTCGTCCAGGTGGCCTTGGGTCCGGACGGACGGACAGATGCCGCGGCGCTGGCCGCCGCGGTCGACGAGTCGACGTTCGCGGTTGGCCTCCAGTCGCCGAACGTCCTCGGCGTCGTTGAGGACTGGCAAGCGGCGGCGGACGTCGCCCACGCGAAGGGGGCGCTCGCCATCGGCGCGGTGAACGAGATGTTCTCCCTCGCCGTTCTGAAGGCGCCCGGGCACGCCGGGATCGACATCGCCTGCGGGGAGGCGGCATCGTTCGGCATCCCGCCCTCGTTCGGCGGGCCGCTCGTCGGGTTCCTGGCCTGCCGCGACGCGTTCAAGCGCCAGATCCCGGGCCGGCTCGTCGGGAAGGCCATGGACGCGGAGGGACGCGAGGCCTTCTGCCTGACACTTTCCACGCGCGAGCAGCACATCCGGCGCGAGAAGGCCACCTCGAATATCTGCACGAACCAGGGGCTGATGGCCCTGGCGGCCACGATGACGCTCTCGGCCCTGGGCAAGAACGGTCTCCGCGAGACGGCGATCCAGTGCCTGTCGAAGGCGGAGTACTTCAAGGCGGCCATATCGGCAGCGGCCGCGGCGGGAGGCCCGTGCCGCGTAGCCTTCCCGGGGAAGACATTCAACGAGTTCGCGCTCCGGTGCGCGGTCCCCGTGGAGAACGTCCTCTCCGCCCTGGAGGCTAAAGGGATCCTAGGAGGCGTACCGGTCAAGCGCATCGCCCCATGGGAGGCCGCCTGGAAGGACCTCCTCCTCGTCGCGGTGACCGAGAGGACCACCCGTGCCGACATCGACCGGTACGTGGACGTCGTGAGGAGAGTCCGATGAGCGGTGGTAAGACCTCGATGGACCATAGGCGCCGCGAAGGGACCCTGTTCGACGTGCCCCGGCCGGGACGGACCGGCGTCCGCCTGCCGCCGCTCGACGTCCCCACGGCGGACCCCGGGGCGCTCTTCGGCGCCGCCCACCGGCCCGAGGTGGCTGGGGAGGTGGAGGCGTCCGAGGTGGACGTCGTCCGCCACTTCACGCGCCTCTCCCTGCTCAACTTCGCGATCGACACCGCGCTCTACCCCCTCGGGTCGTGCACGATGAAGCACAACCCGAGGATCAACGAGGAGATCGCGCGGCTGCCAGGATTCGCCGAGGTGCACCCCTACACGGCAGAGCATCTGGTCCAGGGGGCGCTGGAGCTCCTCTGGCTCCTCGAGGAGCGGCTCAAGGTGTTGACCGGGTTCGCCCGCGTCACTCTCCAGCCGTCGGCAGGGGCCAACGGCGAGCTGGCCGGTACGCTGATGGTCCGGGCCGCCCACATCGCCCGCGGCAACGCGCGCCGGCACGTCCTGGTGCCCGACTCCGCGCACGGCACGAACCCCGCCTCCGCCCACTTCGCCGGCTACTCCGTCGTCGAGCTCGCCTCCTCGGCGCGGGGCACCCTCGACCTGGCCGAGCTGGAGGCGAAGCTGACCGACGAGGTCGCGGCCCTGATGATTACGGTGCCGAACACGATCGGCGTCTTCGAGGAGAACATCCTGAAGATCGCCGAGATGGTCCACGCGAAGGGGGCCTACCTCTACCTCGACGGGGCGAACTTCAACGCGTTCGTCGGAAAGGTGCGTCCGGCCGACATGGGGGTCGACGTGATGCACATGAACCTCCACAAGACCTTCTCGACGCCCCACGGCGGAGGCGGCCCGGGGGCCGAGATCGGAAGAGCACACGTCTGAACTCCAGTCACGCCAATATCTCG
>CALFNC010000466.1 GCA_937902605.1 uncultured Acidobacteriota bacterium
CCGGTCCTCGCATTCACGCGCGGCGGGGGCGAGGGAATCTTCCTCGAGTTGGGCGGCCTCTCCCTCCGGTTCTACGAGGCCGACCTCGGACTCCCCACGGTCCGTTGCTGGATCGGGGCGCTGGTGTCGAAGGTTGAGCCAAAGCTCGTCGAGATCGCGGCGACCCTGCGCCTCCTGAAGTCATGGGCGGGTGAGCAGGTCCTCGGAGACGTCTTCTACCCGGCGACGGTGCTCTGGCAGGTCGCCGATGCGTCGGACGCTCGGCCGTCGGGTCCCCTGAAGGTCGACCGCGGCCCATTCAAGGGCGAGCCGTGGGACCGGCTCGCGGACGACGCCCTCCAGGCGATCGGGAGACGCTGAAGGGCGGCGAGCCTGGGCATGCCCCCGAGGGTCCGGACCGGTCTATCCTTCGGGGCGGTGAATTCCCCTCTTGGCGCCTGTCCCACGAGGGCGCCCGTCTCCTTCGTGCTGGCGGGCCTCATCGTCGTCCTGTCCGGATGTTCTTTCCGGAAGGCCGCGGTCGACGCGGCCGGCTCGGCGATCGCCAGCGGCGGCACGAGCTACGCGCGGGAGGAGGACCCGGAGCTGGCCGCGGCCGCAGCGCCCTTCGGCCTGAAGACGGTGGAGGGCCTTCTCGACATCTCCGAGCGGAACGAGGGGCTGCTCCTCTCGGCGGCCAGCAGTTTCACTCAGTACGCGTACGCTTTCGTGCAGTGCGAGGCAGATTACGCCGAGGCGAAGGACCTCTCCCGCGCCACGGAACTGAGGGCCCGGGCGAAGAAGCTCTACCGCCGGGCCCTCGGGTACGGGCTGCGCGGCCTGGAGGTGCGGCACCCGGGCTTCCAGGCCCACCTGCGGGCCGACGCCGCCTCGGCCGTCGCCGAGCTCGGCAAACGCGACGTCCCGCTCGCCTACTGGACGGCGGCTTCCTGGGGGGCGGCGATCTCCCTGTCGAAGGAAGACCCGGAGCTGACGGCCGACCAGGGGCTCGTTGAGGCGCTGGCCCGTCGGGCGCTCGTCCTCGACGAGGGGTTCTCGGCAGGGACGCTTCACGACTTCTTCATCGTCTGGGACGGGGGCCGGCCCGCGTCGGCTGGCGGCTCGCCGCAACGGGCGAGGGCGCATCTCGATCGCGCGATAGCGCTCTCGCACGGCCACCGAGCTGCGCCACTGGTCTCCTACGCCGAGTCGGTCCTTGTCGCTGCGCAGTCCCGGCCGGCCTTCGAGGAGACGCTGAAGAAGGCCCTCGCGATTGACCCCGACGCCGCACCCGGTTTCCGCCTGGCCAACCTCGTCGCCCAGAAGAGGGCCCGCTGGCTCCTCTCGCGAGCCGGAGACCTCTTCCTCGACTGACTCAATCCCGAAGGAGAATCATCCGGTGAGAACCAGATCGTCCCGGGCCGTCTCCGCCCTCCCGCTCGTCCTTCCCTTCCTTCTCTCCCCCTTCACGGCGTCGTCACAGCCGGTCGTCGTGAAGATGGCGACCGTCGTCCCCGAGGGGTCCCAGTACCACCTGATCCTCAGGGAGATGGCCGAGAAATGGAAAGCCGCGTCGGGCGGCGCCGTCGAGCTCCGACTCTACCCGGGCAGTGTCGCCGGTGACGACGTCGACGTCGTCCGGAAGATGCGCCTCGGGACCCTGAACGGCGCCCTCCTTACGGGAGCCGGCGTCGCGGCTATCGACAAGGCGGTTTACGCGCTCGAGATCCCGATGCTCTACCGGTCGTACGAGGAGGTCGACTACGTCCTCGGGAAGATGGCGCCGAAGCTCGAGGCGGCGCTCGACGCGAAGGGGTTCGTCGTCCTGAACTGGGTCGATGCCGGCTGGATCCACTTCTTCACGAAGAGCCCGGTAACGACACCGGACCAGATGAAGCCGCTGAAGCTCTTCTCCTGGGCGGGCGACGCGGAGGCGACCGAGATCTGGAAGGGGGCGGGGTTCAGCCCCGTGCCGCTCCCCTCGACGGAGATCTCGACCGCCCTTCAGACCGGCCTGGTCTCGGCCCTACCGACGACGCCCCAGGCCGCCGTCATCCTCCAGTGGTACACGCACGCGAAGAACATGACCGACGTGAAGTGGGCGCTCCTCCTTGGGGCGACCGTGGTGACGAAGGCGAGCTGGGAGAAGGTCCCGGCCGCCTCCCGCCCGGCCCTCCTCGCCGCGGCGAAGGAGGCGGGGGCCCGCATGCGCGAGGCGACGCGGAAGGCTGGGGAGCGGGACGTCCAGGCGATGCAGAAACGCGGCCTCAACGTCGTCAGTGTGGACGCGAAGGCCGAGGCGGCGTGGCGCGCCACGGCGGAAGGCGCCTACGACCGGATCCGCGGGAAGATCATCCCCGCCGAGGCGTTCGACGAAGCCCGGCGCCTCCTGGCCGACTTCCGGAAGCAGAAGAGGGCTGCAGGAGCGCGTTGAAGCCCGGCACGCCTCTCGATCGGCTCGAAGGGGGACTCTTCCTGACGGCCCTGGCAGCGGCCACGGTGGTGCCGCTCATCGAGACGCTCGGCCGCCCGTTCGGAGGAATCCACGTCCCGGGTTCGGGCGAGTGGGTGAGGCAGGCGACGCTCTTCATGGCGTTCCTCGGCGCGCTCCTCGCGGGCCGCGCATCACAGCACCTCACGCTCTCTACCGCGGAGCTGCTCGGCAGCGGCCGGGCCCGGCAGGCGGCGCGCCTCTTCTCGAACGCGATCGCCGCCGCGGTCACGGCGGTCCTGGCGCGTGCTTCCGTGGACATCGTCCTCGCGGGACGCGCCGAGGGAAAGCTCCTCCCCGGCGGCATCCCCGAGTGGGTGCTCACCTCCGTGATGCCTGTAGGTCTGGCGCTCCTCGCGTTTCGCTTCGGCTGGGCGGCCTCCGACGGGACTCCGGGCCGGCTCGCCGCGCTGGCGGCAGTAGCCGCCGCGTTCGGCCTGGGCCTCGTCCCCCCGATCGCAGCGTCCCTGGCCATCCCGCTTGTCGTCCTGATCCTTCTCGCGGCGATCCTGGGAGCGCCCGTCTTCGTGGCGATGGGCGGCGTCGCGCTGGTCCTCTTCTTCCGCGACGGCACCCCGGTTGCCGCAGTGCCGGCCGAGATCTACCGCCTGATCGGCTCGCCGACGCTCCCGGCCATCCCGCTTTTGACGGCGGCGGGATACATCCTGGCCGAAGGGAAGGCCTCTCTGCGCCTCGTCCGCTTTTTCCGGGCTCTCTTCGGCTGGATGCCGGGGGGGCTCGCCGTGATGGTGGCGGCCGTCTGCGCGCTGTTCACGACGTTCACCGGCGGGTCGGGCGTCACGATCATCGCCCTCGGGGGGCTCGTCTATCCGATGCTCCGGGAGGACGGCTACTCGGAGGGGTTCTCGCTCGGGCTCGTGACCGCGGCCGGAAGCTTGGGCCTGCTCTTTCCGCCCAGCCTTCCGGTCATCCTCTACTCGGTCGTCGCGCAGGTGCCGGCCGATGCCCTCTACATGGCGGGAATCCTGCCGGGCCTCCTTCTGGTGGGCATGACGGCGGCCTACGGGATCCGGGAGGGGAGACGCCGGAAGGACGGCGGAGGGGAGCTTCCGCGCTTCTCCGCCGGGGAGGCCGTCAGGGCGGGTTGGGCGGCGAAGTGGGAGCTGCTGCTCCCCGTCGTCGTGGTCGTCCTCTTCGCGAGCGGCGTGGCTTCGATGGTCGAGGCGGCGGCCGCGGCCTGCGCCTACTCGGTCGTCGTCACCTGCTTCGTCCAGCGCGACATCCCGTTCGGGAAGCCGCTGGCGGAGGTGCTCCTGAAGGCCGGCTCGCTCATGGGGGCCGTCCTCCTCCTGCTGAGCGTGGCGATGGGGCTGACGAGCTGGCTCGTCGACGCGCAGATCCCGGCGTACCTCCTCGACGCGGTGCGGAAGAGCATCCACTCACCCGTCGTCTTCCTCCTCGTCCTGAACGTCTTCCTCCTGGTCCTCGGGAGCGTTCTCGAGATCTACTCGGCCATCGTCATCCTGGCGCCGCTCGTGGCCCCGATGGGAGCCGCGTTCGGCATCGACCCGGTCCACCTCGGGATCATCTTCCTGGCCAACCTCGAGCTCGGCTTCCTCTTCCCGCCGGTGGGGCTGAACCTGCTTCTGGCGTCGTCGCGGTTCGGAAAGCCCCTTGGAGCGCTCTACCGGCACGTCCTCCCCTTCCTGCTGATCCGGGCCGTCGGGGTGCTCCTGATCACCTACGTCGCGGCCGTCTCGATGTCGCTCCCGAAGCTTCTCGGCAAGGGGCCTTGAGCTGTTCATGGGGGAGCGGGAGATTTGGCCTGCCCGGCCGGGTTCGAACCGGCGACCCCCGGCTTAGAAGGCCGGTGCTCTATCCAGCTGAGCTACGGGCAGGGACGGCCGATATCGACGGGTCGGCGCTGCAGAAGGGAATGTAGCAGGCCGCTCGGGAAAATGGAGGGGTCGCCTGGCCGGACGGGGGAGAACGGGAGGCCCCCGCGCCGCCGCCCGATCTGTTTTCCCGTGCTTTCAGTACGCAGGACGACGGGAAGGGGGACGGCCGCGGCCCCGCTGAAATAGCGGCTTCTCCAGCTCTATGCGATCAGTACGCAGAGCCGAGAAAAGCCGCCTTGATGGTTCGTGCATTATCCTCGCCCCGATGCGGAGCGAGGAACGGACACGAAACAGGCCACGCCGTGCGGCACGTCCGCCGGTCGTCGCGGCGGACGAGACGCCGGCCGCCCTTAGGCGGAAGCCGAGGCGCGGGACGAGGCCGCTCGCCGATGGCCCTTTCCCGGTTCCCGTCTCCACGCTCGACTGGCTCCTCTCCCGTGAGAACCTCGCGGTGCGATTCGCCACCCTCCGGGACCTCCTCGGCCGCACCACGAAGGACCCGGAGCTGAGAAGGGCGGTCCGGGAGTTTCCGAGAGACCCATATGTCCGGGACCTCCTACCGCTTCTGGCCCGGCGCCTCGCTCCCGGCAGCAAAGCCGAGGAGCTCGAGCGGCGGTACGACGGTGGACTCTGGCAGACCCTCTTCCTAACGGAGATCGGCGGAGGGCTGACGATTCCGGAGATCCGACGGGCCGGGCCGGTCCTCATGGCCCACTGGGAGCGGAGTTTCGTGAAGATCCACCGGGGCGAGCCCTTGTCCGCCGACGTCGGGCCGTTCTCCTTCGCATGCCGGACGCTCGCGCGAATCGGGTTCGCGGAGGACCCCCGCATCGTGGCTGCGATCGACTTCCTCGCGCGGCGCCGGATGACGGCCGACCGCCACGCCCTTCCCGCCTCGAAAGACCTCCTCCTGTTCGCGTCGATCCCAGCGGCCCGACGGACGTCGACCGTCAACGAAGCGATCATTTTCACGGTCGAACGAGCGGTGAGGGACGAGCTGGCCACGATCCCTTCCGACGGCTCCCGCCCGATCGTCTTCCCGGCGTTCGACCAGACCGACCCCCTCGAGGTCCTCGAAGCGCTGGCCGCCGTCGGGGTCGGGAAGAGAGCCGGCGTGACGTCGGCGCTCTCCGTGATCGCCTCCCGAGCCGATCACCGGGCCCGGTGGAGGCTCGAACGTCCGCCGGCCTTCCCCATGCTCCTCGAGCTCGAGACGCCGGGGGAGCTGTCGCGATGGGTGACGCTCCGGGTCCTGAAGGTGCTCCAGCATTTCCAGGGCCTGACGATGAGCGTCACAGTGAGAGGAGGATAGATGGCACGGAGCTCGGGATTCGTCGCTGCGATCAGCTCCGTCGTCCTCCTCCTGACGGGCTGCGGTGTCGACTTCCTCGGGTCACCTCCGAGGGTGAAGACCGACGGGTTCCGGGCGGTCGCCGCGATCACGGAGGGAGGGACGACGAGGTCGTTCGAGATCGCGGTCCGGGGCGGAGACGTCCGCCGGGATCTCGGTTCAGGAACGCCTTGGCCGGTCCTCGTGACCCGCGCGGCGCCGCCAGGGGCGTTCGTGTTCGACCCCGCCGGGAAGCGCTACCGTGACCTCGATCCTGCCCGCGTTCCGCCCATCCTGGGAGAGTTCCCTCTGGCTCCAGGCTTCTCCGAGCACCGAGAAGCGGGTCGCCGAGGACTGACCGAGTTCACCCGTGAGAGCGACACGGTTTTCGCCGGCAATGCCTGCCAGCTCTGGCGATTCGAGGACCGCCCGGAGGACCCCGCCTCTCCGTCGACGACCTTCTGGGTCTCTCCGGCTCTCGACAATCTCGTCGTCCGGGTCGACAGGGAGACGCCCGACGCAACCGGGGCGCAACACAGGCGGACGGTCGAGCTCCGTAATGTTCGACCCGGGGCGAAGCCGGCTTTGTTCGAGATCCCGCCCGGCTATTCGAAGGCGGCGCCGGAGGCCGGAGCCCGTCCTTGAGCCCCCTGGTCATCTCCGGGCCCCGCCCGGTCGTCGTCGACCCCCCTCTCGTCCTCGCGCCGATGGCAGGGATCACCGACATGACATACCGCCTCCTCCTCCGGCGGATCGGGGGGCTGGGCCTGGTGACGATGGAGTTCGTCTCGTCCGAAGGTCTCACGCGCGGGAACCGGAGAACCGAACGGCTTCTCCGCTTCGACGCCGCCGAGCGGCCGCTCTCGATCCAGATCTACGGTGCCGACGCCGCCCGGATGGCCGTGGCCGCGGCGCGTGTCGAGGAGCTCGGCGTCGACGTCTGCGACGTCAACATGGGATGCCCCGCGAACAAGGTCTTGAAGGGGTGCGCGGGCGCTGGATTGATGCGCGACCTGAAGAAAGCCCGCGAGATCATCGCCGCCTGTCGCAAGGTCCTCGTCACGACTCCGCTCACGGTGAAATTCCGGGCGGGGATCGGGGAGGACAGCCTGAACTACCTCGAGCTCGGGAGGATCTGCGAGGGGGAAGGCGTCGCTGCGGTCGCGCTCCACCCGCGGACCGCCAAGCAGATGTACACCGGCCGGGCCGACTGGTCCCTCATCGCGCGGCTAAAGGAGACCGTCTCCATCCCGGTCGTCGGCAACGGCGACGTCCAGACGCCGGAAGACGTGGTCCGGATGTTCCGGGAGACCGGCTGCGACGCGGTGATGATCGGCCGGGCGACTATGAAGAACCCCTGGATCTTCCGCCAGAGCGCCGCCGCCTGCGCGGGCCGCCCCTACCCGGACGCGACCCTGGAGGAACGGAGGGAGATGATCCTGAATCACTTCCAGCTGATCCAGCGGAACGATGCCGACGAGCCGAAGGCGATCATGGGGAAGCTCCGGACGTTTACCGGCTGGTACACGCACGGGCTGCCGAGCGGCCGGGAGCTCCGTTGCCGGATCCAATCGCTGCCGAAACCGGAGGCCTTCCTGGAAGCGGTCGAGGAGTTCTTCGCGGCAAGGAGGCGGGAGGCGGCATAGCAGCGCGAACTCTCACGCCGATGTGGATGCGCTCCTCAGATATGTGCGGACTGTCTCCGCCTACGCATGCTGACCCGCGCGAAGGTCGAGCATCCGGCGAAGCGCAGCGGTGTGTCTGGAGTTCGTGCCGCAGCAGCCGCCCACGATCCTCGCCCCGGAGGAGATCCATCGCTCGGCGAACGCCGCGTAGGCTGTGGGCGAAATGGGCTCGGTATAGAGGCCGGCGGCCTCGTCGAGAGCCCGCCCCGTGTTCCCCCAGGCTGCGAGCGGGCGGCCCGGGAGCGCCCCGGCGATCCTCAGGAGCTCCCCTTCTACCAGGCGTGCGGGGAGACAATTGACGCCGAGCGCGAGCAGCGGGCCAGCGGCGGCGAAGACGGCTCGGGCGGCGTCCTCGAGGCTGTCGCCAGAGAGGAGCCTTCCGTGGCCGTCGGAGACGAAGGCGAGGACGACGGCCAACCCCGTGGCCGTGGCAGCCCGCGCGGCGGCGACCGCCTCGCGGAGGGAGTTCATCGTCTCGACGACGATGACGTCGACGCCCGAGGCGGCCAACCTCTGGGCGTGCTCCTCCTGCTCCCGCTCCAGCTCGTCGGCAGCAGGACAAAGGTCCGGGCGGTAGCAGTCCTCGAGCGGCGATAGCGAGCCCGCCACGAGGACGGGCCTTCGCGAGTCGTTCGCCCGGGCGCGCCCGAGGGCGCCCCCTTCGCGGGCGAGGACAACGGCCTTTCGGGTGAGGAGATCGGCTTCCCACCGGGCGCCGGCGACGCCTGACGCGGCGAGATTCCTCGTGTGCGTCCGAAACGTCGCAGCGGTCAGGATGTCGGCGCCGGCCGCGGCGTCGTCCGCATGGATCTCTCTCAGGAGGGCGCCGTCGCCGCGGAGGGAGCGCGCGCTCCAGAGCGGCGGACTCGTGTCGGCTCCGCGCCGGGACAGCTCGGTCCCGACGGCGGCGTCGAGGAGGAGGACGTCCGCCGACGAGAGGAAGGCGGTCCTCTCGATTGGGCTCACGGTCCCGGGACCTCAATCATCTTGCTAGTATCGCAAGACGATGTCTCAGAAAAAGAAATGGGCTTTGATTCTCGGAGCCTCGTCCGGGTTCGGCGGAGCGGCTGCAATTGCCCTGGCCAAGGCCGGGCGGAACGTGTTCGGTGTCCACCTCGACCGGAGAGCCACCCTGCCGAACGTGGACCGGATCGTTGCGACGATCGCCAAGGAGGGGGCGACCGCCCGCTTCTTCAACATCAACGCGGCCGACCACGAGAGGCGGGCCGAGACCATCGCGGCGATCCGGGAGACCCTTCTGGCGGAAGGGAATCACCCCGGCGGGATCGACGTCCTCCTCCACTCGCTGGCCTTCGGGACGCTAAAACCGTTCGTGGCCGACGACGCCGCGGACCGGATCTCCCCCGCTCAGGTGGCGATGACGTTGGAGGTGATGGCGAGCTCGCTCGTCTACTGGACGCAGGATGTCGTCGCTGCCGGCCTCATGGGAGAGGGCTCCCACGTCTTCGCGATGACGTCGGCGGGGGGGCACCGGATTTGGACATCGTACGGGGCCATCTCGGCGGCCAAGGCCGCCCTCGAGAGCAACTGTCGCCAGCTAGCCGTCGAGCTGATCCCAAGGAAGATCGCTGTCAACGCGATCCGCGCCGGCGTGACCGACACCCCGGCTCTCCGGAAGATCCCGGGGAACGACCAGATGATCGAGCGATGCCTCGCCATTCATCCCGCCGGCCGCCTGACCGTCCCCGAGGACGTCGGCTCCGTCATCACGGCGATCGCCCGGCCGGAGACGGTCTGGATGACGGGGAACGTCCTGGGCGTCGACGGGACGGAGGATCTGGTCGGATAGCGGGGCGGCCCGCGCACCACGGAGGGCCCGATATGCTCGTCATCCCGTCCGGCTCCTTTGCCCTCGTGACCGGCGCTTCCTCTGGGATCGGAGAGGCGATCGCCGAACGTCTCGCGGCGCGCGGTGTTCCCCTGATCCTCGCCGCGAGGTCGGCCCGGAAGCTGGAAGCCCTCCGTTCGGACTGGATGGCCCGCCACGGGGTCGCGGTCGAGACGGTCGCGGTCGACCTCTCGGAGGCGGACGGGCCGGCGCGGCTCTGGGAGGCAACGGAGGGCGCGGGGCGGCCGGTCCACCTACTCGTCAACAATGCCGGGTTCGGTCTCAACGGAGCGGAGGCGGAACTGCCGCTGGAGAA
Source organism: uncultured Acidobacteriota bacterium (assembly GCA_937902605.1). Taxonomy (GTDB): domain Bacteria; phylum Acidobacteriota; class Thermoanaerobaculia; order UBA5066; family UBA5066; genus CAIMWE01. The sequence goes on from CALFNC010000466.1 coordinate 9,510, forward strand.
GACGGCCGAGATGATCCGGCTAAACGTCGGGGCGACGGCCGAGCTGACGCACCGGTTCCTCGTCGCGATGAGGTCCCGCCGAAAGGGGTGGATTCTCAACGTCGCTTCAACGGCCGCGTTCGTCCCGGGACCCTGGTTCGGAACCTACTCGGCGACGAAGGCGTTTGTCCTCTCCTTCAGCCAGGCCCTGCACGAGGAGGCGAAGCGGGACGGCGTCACCGTGACCTGCCTCTGCCCCGGCTATACCCGGACGGGATTCCACGCCGTCGCGGGGATGAAGTCCGCCGACGAGACGCCGTTCTTTCCCGTAATGTCGGCCGAGGCGGTCGCAAGGGCCGGCCTCGCGGCCCTCGAGAAGGGACGGCCGTTCGTCGTCCCCCACCTCTTCGACCGTCTCTGGATCGCCTCCCTCCGCTTGGTCCCGCGGTCGGTTCCCCCACGGCTGGCCGCGGCCTTCTTCCGGCGCAGCCGCCTGTCGGGCACATAGGCTGGGCCGGTCCGATAGACTCGAAGGCAGATGCATCCCCGTTTCCGGACGGCCTATAACGCCGCGTTTACGGCGGAGCTCCCCGAGCGACAGCGGTCGATGCTCCTCGACCGGATCGGCGTAGCCCCGGCCTTTCCACTGGCGGAAACTCCTGTGTTTCTGACGGAGGAGCTGGCCGAATCGCTCGCGAGGACGGCGCGGGAGATCATCGCCCAGCTCGCGGAGCCCGCCCGGACGACGCGGATGCTGAAGGCGATCCCATCGCGCTGGAACGTTCCGGGAATGGACACCTTCCCATCGCTCCTCCAGGTGGACCTGGCGGTCGTGAGGGAGGACGGGCGGCTCGTCCCGAAGCTGATCGAGCTTCAGGGATTCCCGTCGCTCTCGGCGTTCGAGGTCTTCCAGGCTGAGGCATGGAGCGACTGCCTCCAAGGGATCCCCGGGCTGCCGGAAGGGTCGTGGAGCCCCTATTTCAGCGGGCTGGATCGCGACCGTTTCGTGGACCTCTTCCGCCGGGTGGTCCTCGGAAAAAGGGACCCGGAAAACGTCATCCTGATGGACCTCTTTCCCGAGCGGCAGAAGACATGGGTCGACTTTGCGGCGACGACAAGGCTCCTCGGCGTCGAGCCGGTCTGCCCGACGTCACTGGAGAAAGAGGGGCGCCGCCTCTACCGGCGCAAGGACGGACGCCGGATCCCGGTGGAACGGATCTACAACCGCGTGGTTTTCGACGAGCTGATCCGGGAAGGGAGCACGCTCCCGTTCGACTTTCGGGACGATCTGGACGTCGAGTGGGTGCCGCACCCTAACTGGTACTGGGTCTACTCGAAGTACTCACTCCCACTGCTCGATCACCCCGCAGTTCCTAAAGCCACCTATCTCTCTGACCTGACCGATGTCCCGCCCGACCTGACGGAGCGGTTCGTCCTCAAACCTCTCTTCTCGTTTGCGGGAGGGGGGGTAAACATCGAGCCGACCCGGCGCGATCTCGAGTCGATCCCTGACGGCGAGCGGGACCGGTGGTGCCTGCAGGAGAAGATCGCGTACGACCCCTGCCTCGTCGCTGGCGATGGAGGAGGGGTGAAGGTCGAGATCCGGATGATGTTCTACCGGCCCCATGACGACGCGGGCCCCGCGGACGCCGTTCTCGGGCTGAACCTTTGCCGTCTCTCCCGCGGCAAGATGCTCGGAGTCGACTTCAACAAGGGCTTCACCTGGGTCGGCTCGTCGGTGGCGCTGTGCCCCTCCGGCCGCTGACCACCCGCCTCGCGAGATGGGCTGGCGTCCTGGTGGCCATCCTGGCCTGCGGACGGGGAGAGGCGTCCCACAGCGTCGTCCGGCACTACTCGATACAGGATGGGCTGCCCCAGCTCCAGGTGCTTGCGATCTGCCAGGACCGATTGGGATACCTCTGGGTGGGGACGCAGACGGGTGGGGTCAGCCGTTACAACGGCCACCACTGGGTGGTGTACGACACCACGAACGGCCTACCAGGAGGCACCCTCTACACGCTCACAACCTCGCCCGATGGCACCGTCTACGTCGGGACGAGCGGGGGGGCGGCGCGTTTCGACGGGGAGCGCTGGATGCCCGTCGGACATGGGCCCGGCGACCCCTCTCTTGCGGTCCATGCGATCCTTGTAAGCAAGAGAGGCCAGATCTGGCTCGGCACCCCGAAAGGTCTCCGGATGGTCGCGCCGGGCGCGGGTACGAGGGCCCTCCCGGCGAGGAGCGCGAGCGCCGAGATCGCCGAAGCGCCGGTCAGCTGTATCGTGTCCGGCCCGGACGGGACGCTCTGGGTTGGGACGGGAAAGGGACTCGCCAGAATCGCTCCGCGCGAGACGCCGACGATCGAGGCCGTACCGGGTCTTCCCTCGAGGGGGATCGCGGCGGTCCTGCCCCTTCCGAGTGGCCGGCTCCTCGTTTCGGTCGCCGAGACCGGTCTGTTCGAAGGATCGCCCGGAAGCTTCTCCCGGGTCGGAGACGACCAGGTCCCGGGCCGCCGGGTGAGGGCGCTTCACGCGGGACCGGCCGGCACGAACGTCGTCTGGATCGGGACGCTCGATCGGGGAGCCTATCGCTGGGATGGGAGGTTCGAGCCGTTCGGCCCGGGACAGGGAATGAAGGACCTGACGATCAACACAATCTTCCGGGATCGCGAGGGGCTCCTCTGGTTCGGAGGCGACTCCGGATTATGGAAGCGGGCGCCGGCGGCGTTCGTGACGTGGGACGAGGCGGAAGGGATACCGGAGGGCGCCTCCGTATTTTCGATGACGGAAGATCGCACCGG
>CALFNC010000467.1 GCA_937902605.1 uncultured Acidobacteriota bacterium
GCATAGCAGGTGTCGCCCCCTTTTCGGAGGCAGTGGAACTCGCCCCGGAAGTACCAGCAGCGCGGGCGCTGGCAGAGGTTACCGCCGAGCGTCCCCTGGTTCCGGAGCTGCGGGCTGGCCGCCGAGCCGGCCCCCTCCCCGAGAACCCGGTAGCTCGCTGCGACCTTCGGGTCGCTCGCCACCTGGGCGAGCGTCGTCAGGGCGCCGATCCGGAGGCCGGTGCCGCTTGGAGCGATCCCCTTCATCTCGGAAAGGCCGGTCAGGCTGACGACCTTGCCGGCGGTAAACACCTCGTCGCGGAGGCACCCCAGGAGGTCGGTCCCGCCGGCGTGGGCTCTCGCCCCCGGCTTCGACAGGAGGTCCACCGCCTCCTTCATCGATTTCGGGCGAACAAAGGTGAAGTTAGGAATCATGGTCAGCCCCTCGCCTTCTTCTTCGCCATCATTTCCAGGACTCGCTGCGGGGTGATCGGCCCCTCGGTGAAACGGATCCCGACGGCGTCGAAGACCGCGTTCGCGATCGCCGATCCGGTCGGGATCGTGGCCGGCTCGCCGACCCCCTTCGTGTTCGTGGAGTTCGAGGCGTCACCCGGATCGACGGCCACCGTCGCCTGGTCGACCGGGACATCCATGGCGGTCGGGATCTTGTAGTCGTGCCAGTTCGCGTTGAGCATCTTCCCGGTCTGACGGTCGAGGACGCGCTCCTCCATCCTGGCGAAGCCGATCCCGAAAACGATGCCGCCGAAGACCTGGTTGTCGAACGTCATCCGGTTCAGGACGCGCCCGCTGTCCTGCGCGGCAACGAACCGGGTCACGGTCACCTCGCCGGTCCTGGTGTTCACCTCCACCTCGGCGAAGTGGGCCGAGAACGGATTGACGACCTTTCCCTCCGGATTCGGGGCGCGGTAGCCGACCCCGACCACCATCTGCTGGCGCTGGAACGCCGGGATCGCCGATACGGCCACCTTCTTGGCCGGGTCGACCGTCGAGACGATCTCCTTCCCCGAGAGCTTCAGGTCCACAACCGGGAGCTTCAGCTCGGCCGCCGCCATCTTCAGGATTTGCCGCTTGCAGTCGGCCGCGGCGGCTCTCACCGCCGGCGAATCCGACGGGACCGTCTTGCTTCCACCGCTCGGCGTGGCGAACTGCGTCGTCCCCGTGTCGGCGTGCTCGATCCGGATCTTCTCGACCGGGACGCCGAGCTCTTCGGAGACGACCATCGCCATGACGGTCTTCGTCCCCGTTCCAATGTCGGCCGCCCCCATGTTCAGGTTGACGCTCCCGTCCGAGAAGAGCTTCACGATCGCCGTCGAAGGCGGACCGCCGCCGTAACCCCAGATCGCGCCGGCCATCCCGACGCCTCTCTTGATCGCCGGGTCGGCAGAAGCGGCAGGAGCTTTCGGCTTCGTCCCCCAGCCGAACGCCTTCGCCCCTTCGGTCAGGCAAACGGCGAGGCCGGTCGAGGTGTAGGGCTGGTTGCCGCGCCGCTGACTCACCTTCGGGACGTTCTTCAGCCGCAGCGCCACGGGGTCCATCCCGATCGCCCGGGCGAGGGCGTCCACCATCTGCTCCAGCGCCCACGACGCTTGCGGGAAGCCCGGGGCGCGGAACGCCCGCGCCCTTCCAGCGTTCGTGTAGATCCCGGCGTCCTCGGTCCTCACGTTTGCACAGGTCCAGAGCTCGGCCGCCGGGAAGCTCGTGTTGGTCCCTCCGGGGTACGCCCCCGGCGTCCCGCTGCTGCGGTAGTCGATGGCCGTGATCGTCCCGTCCTTCTTCGCCCCCGCCTTGATCCGGATCGTGTTCGGAGGCCGGTTCCCGCCGGCCAGGAAAGTCTCCTCGCGCGAGAGGAAGAGCTTCACGGGCCGGCCGGCGGCCTTGGCGAGGAGGGCCGCAATCACCGTGTACTTCCCCGCCTCCAGCTTGCTGCCGAAGCCGCCGCCCATGTAGTGACCGATGACGCGGACGTTCGCGAGGGGGAGGCCCAGCCTCTGCGCGACAGTCCCCTGGACGGCGTAGACCCCCTGCGTCGTGTCCCAGATCGTCAGGCGCGGGCCGTCCCAGGAGACCACGCTGCCGTGGACCTCCATCGGAACGTGAATCTCGCACGGCGTTCGGTAGCTCTCCTCCAGGACGACGTCCGCCTCCGCGAATCCCTTCGCGAGGTCGCCCCTCGTGTAGATCACCGGGTCGGCGACACGGTTCCCCTCGTCCCATACCTTAGGGGCCTTCTCCTCGAGAGCCTTCTCCGGGGAGAGGACGAACGGCAGAACCTCCCACTCGACCTTGATCGCCTAGATCGGAAGAGCGTCGTGTAGGGAAAGAGTGTAGATCTCGGT
>CALFNC010000468.1 GCA_937902605.1 uncultured Acidobacteriota bacterium
GTTCGGCAGGACGGTCAGCGTCATCGGCACTTTCACGACCGGGGGCTCCTTGAAGAGCTTGTTATACGGGCCGAACACCTCGGTCCGGATCGTCCCGGTGTTCGATTCGAGGCGGACCAGCTCGACGGAGAACTCGTTCTTGTTCCGGGGCGCAAAGAACGGGTCCGAGGTGTAGTAGCTCGGCGTGCCGATCCGCCCTCTCACGTCCGGCACGCCGAGACCGGAGAGAAGCTCGCCATTTTGGTAGTCCTTCGCGGGAAAAGTGACCGGGACGTGCATCACGATGGAGCGGATTCCCTTGGCGCCCGCCGCCTCCCAGAACGGAGTCCCGAGGCGGTTGTTGGTGACCGTCGGGAGCGCCTCCGGAAGCATTCGCCCCGCCTTCCACCCGCCCCACCCGGCGAAGGCCGCCACCAGAAGACCCGCTGCGAGGGCGGCGCGGCCGCTCCTCCTCCCCGCGAACCGGACCACGAGGAAGACGAGAAGGACGAGGAGCACGGCGAAAGCGGCCCCCCCCGCCGGGTTCGCCGCCCCGAGGAGGAAGCGACGCTTCCCCTCCGTGGCGATCGCAAACTCGGGGCGATAGCTCTTCGGGTCCCGCTTCAGGAAGTCGAAGATCTGCGTCCGCCCGGGCGAGAGTCCCGTCGAGAAGGTAGACCAGGAGACCGGCGTCTGCGCCGGGATGGTTGGGAGGAGCGGCCGAAAGCCTCCCGCGGCCGCCAGCTTCGAGAGATTCGGCAGCTTCCCTTCGGCCAGCATTCGCTCGACGATCCGGTGGTCCGCCCCGTCGAATCCGAGGACGATCGTCTTCCCGGGAGGCACCTGGGAGGAGCCGGCTGCCGCGAGGAGCGGCTCCGAAGAGGCGACCGAGAGCACGACGGCTCCGGCGAGAAGAGAGGCCGACAGACCCTGGACGCTAAACTTCCATCCCTTGAACGGCACGCGGCATTCTAACGGGACGCTCCGGTCCCGATTCCGGAACGCCCTTCTCGCGGCCGGCGCCCTCGGACTGGCCGCCGGCGCGGGTTGCCGGTCGCATCCCCCGGGTACATCCGGCGCGCTGATCGTGGCCCTCGCGACCGGCCCCCGCAACTTCGCCCCACGCGTCCTGACCGACCAGGCGTCGTGCCGGGTCCAGGACGTCGTCTTCAACGGGCTGCTGCGGAAGGGAGAACGGGGCGAGTTCCTGCCCGACCTGGCCGAGGAGATGACCTCGGAGGAGGCGCGCGTCTGGCGCTTCCGCCTCCGCCGGGGCGTCACGTTCCACGACGGGCGCCCCTTCACGTCCAAGGACGTCGCCTTCACCTTCCGGAGCCTGATGGACCCGGCCTTCGTCAGCAGCAAGAAGGAGCCGCTCCGCGCTGTCGAGTCGATCGAGACCCCAGGGCCGTTCGAAGTCGTCTTCCGTCTCCGCGAGCCGAACGCATCGTTCCCCGTCCAGCTCCTCCTCGGGATCCTCCCGGACGGGACGACGGCCGACGCGGCGCGGACCGGGCCGATCGGCACGGGGCCGTACCGCTTCGTCGAGTACCGGTCCGACGACCGCGTCGTCTTCTCGCGCTGGGACGGCGCCTTCGGCGAGAAGGCCCTCATCCCGGCCCTCATCTACCGGATCGTCCCCGACGCCACGACCCGGGCGCTCGAGCTCCTGCGGGGGAGCGTCCACCTCTCGATCAACAACCTCCCGCCCGACCTTCTGCCCCGTCTTGCGGCGAGCCCCCGCCTGGCCGTGACGGTCCGTCCCGGGGCCAACTACGCCTACCTCGCGTTCAACCTCCGCGACGCCGTCCTCGGGAAGCTGGAGGTCCGGCGAGCCCTCGCGCTGGCGATCGACCGCGACGCCCTGGTCCACGGACTCTGGCGCGACACCGTCGAGACGACCGAGACGCTGCTGCCGCCGGGCCATTGGGCGCGGCTGGAGGATCTCCCCCCGCTCCGGCGAGACGTGGCCGAGGCCCGCCGGCTGCTCGACGCCGCTGGGTACCCCGACCCGGGGAACGGGCGGCCCCGGCTGACGCTCACCTGGAAGACGTCCACGGACGAGACGTCGCTCCTCCAGGCGACCGCCGTGGCCGACCAGTGGCGGGAGGCCGGGGTAGAGACCCGGATCCAGTCGAACGACTTCCCGGTCTTCTACCAGGACATCGTCAAGGGGAACTTCCGTCTCTACTCCCTCCGGTGGCAGGGGATCGTCGACCCTGACCACTATCGCGACGTCTTCCACTCGGCCTCGGTCCCTCCGAAGGGGTGGAACCGGGGGTTCTTCTCGGACCGGCTCGTCGACACATGGATCGAGCAGGCACGGGCCACCGCCGACCGGCCGGCGCGGAAGGAGCTCTACGCGAAGATCCAGCGGCGCATCGCCGAGGAGATTCCCTACGTCTCGCTCTACTTTGCAAAGACCGTGGCGGTTCACGACGCGGCGCTGACCGGGGTCGACACGATCAATCCGACGGGCGACTTCACGTTCCTGCCCCGCGTCGGTCGGAAGTAATAGGCCGGGGCCGCGCACCCTTTCAGCGGACCGAGTCGCTCCGTCCGCCCCCCTCCGCCATCTCCGCCTCGAGGTGGTCGACGGAGTCGAGGAAGATCGGCGTGGCGACCCCGTTCCCGTCCCACTCGAAGAGTGAGTACGAGCCGTTCCGCTGCCGGATCTCGTCCATCCGCGAGAGGTGGCGCCCCAGGAGGACGGCCATCAGGATCCGGTTGAAGCGGCCGTGCGCGACGATCAGCGGCGAACGGGCGCCCGACTGTCTCAAGCGCGTCAGCGCCCGCTCCGCACGCTCGGCCGCCATGACCGGCGACTCGCCCCGCGGCGTGGCGACCGCAACGTCGCCGGCCCTCCAGCGGGCGCGGATCTCGCCCACCTGACGCTCGAGGTCGTCGTCGAGGGAGCGCCCCGTCCACTCGCCCCAGTCGAACTCGACGAGGTCCGTGTCGATCCGGAGCGGGACGCCATGCGGAGCCAGGATGGTCGCGGCGGTTTCCTTCGCTCGGAGCATCGGGCTGGAGACGACCACGTCGATCGGCTCACCGGCCAGCCGGATCGCCAGCGCCTCGGCCTGGCGGCGCCCCCGCGACGAGAGGGCGGTGTCGAGCCGGCACCCCTGGAGGGTCGACGCGAGGTTCCCCTCGCTCTCGCCGTGGCGAACGATCCCGACGCGCACAGCGGGCATTGTAGTGGGGGCCGCCGCTATGATGAAGGCGATGACCGACACCGGTGCGATGCAGCGCGCGATCGGCGACCCGGCCTTGGCCCGGCTCTTCACCCGCCGGTTCGTCGACACCGCGGAGCGATTCGACCGGCTCGTCGACGCCGCTGCGTGGCGAATCCTCGATCGGCTGGGCGCCTTGCCTGGCGCGGACGCCGTCGGCCCCGACGAGGCGGCAGCGAGGCTCTCGCTCGCCCCGCACACCCCCGGCGTCTTTCAGTTCCTCTACCGAAAGCTCGCCGACTCGGGCCACCTGATCGCCGTCGAGGGGCGGTACGTCGCGAGCGGCCCACCGCCTGACGACTTCGATCTCCTCGCGAGCGACTTCTCCGCGCAGGAGCCGAACGCGGCGACAGGAGCGGAGATCCTCGCCCTTCTCGTCGAGGAGGCGCCCGCCTTCTTCCGCGGGGAGAAGAGCGGAGAGGAGATTCTCTTCTCGCCGATTCGCCTCCCGCTCTGGTTCCGGTACTTCTCCAACCAGAACCTTCTCTACTCGATCAACAACTTTCTCGGAGCTGAGATCCTTTCCCGCTCGCTCCCCATCTCAGACGCCACCGTCCTGGAGGTGGGAGGCGGCGCGGGGAGCGCTGCCGAGGCAGCTATTGCCCGGTGTGGACGACAGATCGGCCGATACCGCTTCACCGAAGTCGTCCCGACGTTTCTCCGGCGCGGGGAGCGCGCGGCGCGCGCAGCAGCCAACGCAGCATCTGTAGCCAACCCCGCGGGCGCCGGAACAGAGATCGAGGCGTTCCGGTTCGACATGACGAAGCCGTGGGGCGAGCAGAGTGTGACCCCGTCGTCGCTCGACGCGGTCTATTCGGTGAACTGCTTCCATGTCGCCCCCGACCTCGATATGGTCCTGGCCGAGGCTTTCACGGCGCTGAAGCCGGGCGGCGCGGTGGTCGTCTCCGAGTGCCTCAAGCCGGGCGACCCGTTCCGGCCCATCTACGTCGACTTCGTCTTCGAGTTCCTCACCTCGTTCACGAACGTCATGACGCACCCGGTGCGGCGTCCGGCGCATGGATTCCTGACCCCCGCGGCCTGGCGCGCTTCCTTCGAGACGGCGGGTTTCACCGGGGTCGAGGTCCACCCCGACGTGGAGCGTCTCGGCACGCTCTTCCGGAACTTCTTCGCCGGCGCGGTCGTGGCCCGGCGTCCCGCCTGAGAGCGGCGCCTACCCCACTGCCACCGATGGACGGCGGCGGGATCTCCCGCCAGCTACGCCTCTTTCGGGGCGGCCTCGGTCAGGACGCGCGGGTCGCCCTCGGTCACGACGACGTCGTCCTCAATCCGGATCCCGATCCCGAGGTACTCGCGCGGGACGTTCTTCTCGTCGGGCCTGATGTAGAGCCCCGGCTCCACCGTCAGGACCATCCCGGCCTCGAGCGCCCGCGATGAGCCGTCCGGCGCCGCGTACCGCCCCCGGTCGTGGACGTCGAGGCCGAGCCAATGCGACGTCCGGTGGAGCGTGAACCTCTCGTACCTCTTGTTCGCAAGGAGCGTATTCGTCTTCCCCTTCAGGAGCCCGGCGTCGATCAGGCCGCCGACGAGGACCTCCTTCGCCGCGCGGTCCACGCCGTCGAACGGGAGGCCCGCCCGAACCTTCGCCGTGGCGGCCTTCAGCGCCGCCAGGACCACGCCGTAGAGCCTCTTCTGCGACTTCGTGAGCTCCCCCGAGACGGGGAAGGTGCGCGTGATGTCGGAGGCGTACCCCTGGTATTCGCACCCGGCGTCGACGAGCACGAGGTCCTTCGGGCCGATCCGCCGCGAATTCTCGACATAGTGGAGGATCGTCGC
>CALFNC010000469.1 GCA_937902605.1 uncultured Acidobacteriota bacterium
CACCCAATCCGCGACGAGCGCGACGCCCGCGTACGCTGCCGGTGTCTTCACAGCGAGGTAATAGGTGCCCTGGAAGGGAGTTGCGACCGCGCAGGCCTCGATGTTTGCGGCCGCGTTCGAAGAACAGGCGTTGAGCTCCATGAGACCGGGCATGGGGACCGCCAGGTACCGGGACGTCAGGTCCGCGTTCCCGGTCCCTCCCGACGCCCTGAACGAGAGGCTCGACGCGCCAAACGCCACCGTCACGCTGAAGTACTTCACGTTGTTCTGGACGGAGTCGGTGATCATCACGGCGACACCCTTCGCGAGCGGCGTCGGGATGACTGCGTCACCCGACCAGGTCGCCACGAGGGAAACACCGCTGTGCGCCTTCTTCCCGTACACGAGGATGTAGGTGGTTCCCACCCACGGACTGCTCAGGACGCACTTCTCTTCGTTCCCTGGGTTCGTCGACGTGCATTCCCAGGGACCGTCTCGAGGAGGAAGCTGCCCGTACCGCACATAGAGATCGACGTCTCCCGTACCGCCCGTCGTCGTGATCGTGAGGTCCTTCACACCAGGCGGCACGTCGAGACTGAAGAATTGAAAGCTCCCCTCGGCACCGTCGGGCACCGTGACCGGCACCCCTTTCGTCAACCTCGCGACGGTGCTCGTCCTGAACCTCTGGACCGCGGACGAGCGGCTGCATCCCCCGGCGCCACGCGCCAGCACTTTCCAGTAATAGTCCTGACCCGGTTCGACGGTTCTCGAGGTCGAGTTCGTCGTGACGTTCGACGACTCCGTGAGGTTGATCGAGGTCCCGAAATAGACGGCGTAGCTGGTCGCTCCGGCGGTCGGGGCCCAGGAGAGATCGACGGTCGTCCCGAACACCTGTCCGCCGTCAGCCGGAGCGGTCAGGTTGATCGATCCCGTGCATGACACGGCCTGTATGTCGACGCGGAAGGAGATCGTGTCTCCCACCGCGCCGACCTCGCTGATCGCAAGACCTCCCGATGAGCCGTCCCGGAGGAAGGGAACGGGGTCGGTGGTCTCTCCGATGGCCGTCCGGCCGCTCCCGGCCGAGAGCGCCGAATTCTCGATCACCCCTGCCAGGGCCGGCGTTCCGCCCGGCCGGAAGACGTAGACCTCGTCCGGCGAGCCGCAGTCATTCCCCTCCAGGCGCCCGTCGATCCGGGTGACGAGAAGACCTTCACCGGGAACGCTCGACTCGAACAGGCCCGCCTTCCGCCTGTACTCCACGACATAGTATTCGTCCTTGGAGTACGGAGAGGCGATCCGGTAGGCCATTCCCGATGAAGAGGTCTGTGGGGAAAGGGTGTACGTGCCCGAAGCGGTGATCAACGGGATCGAGTCGACAAAGCCTCCGTACTTCCACTTCATGTGGGCACCCATGTGCATCGGAGGGTTACCATGATCGTTCATCAGGTCCCACTTCGAGACCGGATCGATATCGGGGGGGGCGATCCGGCAGCTAGGGTAGTGGTAGAGATCGGGGGCTCCAAGAGTGTGGAAGAACTCGTGACAGAGGGTCCCGACGTTCAGGCCGTATTCGCCGGAGTCGAGCTCGAAGTTGTAGGTATAGACCTGTTTTTCCTTGATGTACGTGAGCGGCTCGCCCAGCTGCCATTTGTGGGGCCACAGAAGCCCGTTCCAGCCGTCCGCCGCGCCGTTCACGACGAGAACGACGCCGTCCACCTTGCCGTCCCTGTTCGTGTCGATGTCGAGGCTGGCTGGAACCTGGGAAGCGATGGCATTGACGGCACTCGCGACGAGGTTCCACTCGCGAGCGGTCCGCTCGTCCGCATTGTATCCGCCGGGATTGGTTCCGCTCAACGGTTGAAAGTAGCCACGCGGGTGGGAGTCCTGATACGAGACCACGAGGCCGTTCGGCCCGGGTGTCGGGTAGAACGTGCTCTCGATGGTCGTCTTCGAATACGAGGCCTCGAGGAAGTACGACTTCAGAGTGGGGATCGAGGCGGCGCCGTTGAAGAAACTGGCGTCGTAGACCGCGATCGGCCTGCTGCTCGGGAACTCGCTCTCTCCGGCGAACCGGACGAAGATGACGAGGTTGTTGATCCTCGTGAACGAGGGAGTCCCTGCACCCAGTAACGATCGCCCTCCGGGGAGGGACGGCTGGCGGGCGTACGGGGAGACCGGGAAGTGTCCGGGATCCGGCGTCAGATTCGGCTCGATGCCGAGCGCATCCGGGTCATCGACGCCCACGAGGGCAGGTCCCGGGACCACGTTGCCGTCCACCTTGATCGCGTAGGTCGCGAGGCCGGTCTCCGGGTCCCGCAGGATCACGCGCCCCTTCTCGTCGTGAACCCACCGGTAGTGCTCGTCTCCCGTGACGAGGAGCCGAAGACAGGTGCCGTTCGGCTGGACCACGTCGAACGGCCGGCTTCGAACGTAGTCGCCGACGGCCGAGGTTCGGGAGAGGACGACACCGACGACGGCCGCGGCTAGGAACAGCTGACGCCAGGACTCCGCGCAAGAACGATGCAACATAGCTTCCCTCCCTATACATTTCACCATTTTTTCTCCGATCGTTATGGACAGCCCAGAACGGGCCGGGAAATAGAGGAAAGGGGACCGAAAGAAACCGGGCGCCGGATCGCACGAAATAGACGCGCGACCTTCTCGAGGAGACAGGCGACCCAATCCGGTTGTCGGAAAGGGTGTCTCGCTATGAGACGGTCCGAGATGCCTCTGACACAGCCTGGAACGCACCGTGCCACCGATTCCCGTAGAGCCTATGCTTTCAGAAGAGGGGGGAGCGTCCAGCAAAGAGAGGGTTGTAGCCCGATACCAGGTCCGTTGGTCGTCACTCAGGTTCGGTCCCACTTCTCCCACGTCGTGCAGAATCTCCGCACAGACCATGCCGCGGTGTAGCCGTGGCTTTCTACGAGCGGTACGGGTTCGATGTGCTCGAGGCTGAAGCGGGTCACCTCGGCGACCGGCCGGAACCGACGGCGATGCTCCTGGAGCTCGGTGCGATCCCGAAATCGAAGGCTGCGAGGTAATAGCGGGCCAGCTCCTCCGGAGGACGGAAGAGCCCGGAGGCGTCTCCCGGGGTGGCGGGGCTCGCATGCGCTAGACCATAATCACCATATGGCCCGTCCGGCGAGAGCCGATCTCGAGCGCACGCGAAGGAACAGGAGGCAAGACCGATGAATCTGAACCGAATCGCCATCGTCGCCCTGGCTCTCGGGCTCGTCGGGTGCTCGACCTTGCAGCTCAGCACCGACTACGCCCCGGGGACGGACTTCACGAAGTACAAGAGCTTCAGGATCAAGAGGGGCGCGACGAAGAACCCGATCGCGGCCGAACGGGTCGAGAACGCGCTCACGAACGCGCTCCAGGCACGCGGGTTCCAGCGGGTCGCGGAGGGCGGCGACCTCACCGTCTTTTCCCACTTCATCCTCGGCAAGGAGACCCAGTTCACCACCACCGGCTACGGCTATGGCGGCTGGCGCGGCTGGCGCTGGGGCGGCGGCATGCAGACCACGAGGGTCGAGCGGATTTCGACGGGCACGC
>CALFNC010000470.1 GCA_937902605.1 uncultured Acidobacteriota bacterium
CGGGCGACAACCCCAATTTCACAGTGGGACAGGACGGCAAGGCGCATTTCCGTGCCCCTTCCACCCCTCGTTGAAGGTCCGGGTCAAGACGACGAAGGCGCTCCCGGACGAATCCAATGAGATCTCCGTCCTTTCGGGCCGGTCGACTTCCACGCGTGCCGCAGCGAGGGCGGGCCGCGCCGCCGGAAGAGGATGCGACGCGCCTCCCGCGTAAACGAAGGCGGCGTCACCAGGCGCGAACGCGGGGCTCCGGAGGGCGGCGGAGACCTCGTCGTCAGAGGCGAACCGAACGGTGCGCGGGAAGAAGAGCCTCCCCGAAGGGGATGGGAAGTCATACCGGTAGACCCCGCTCACCCTCCTTACGAGCTGGGCCCCCGGCATCGTGACGCGAAACGACGTGATGAAGCTCCGAACGTTGGCGAGCGAGAAGACCGCCTGCGGGCTGCCGCCCGAGAGCACGGCCCCAAAGACGCGGAGACGGCGAAGGTCGGGGATTGGAGACGCCGAGTCGGCCGACGGAATCTCCTCGAAGAGGTTGGCGTAGCCGGCGAGGGAACGGGCGCCCTTGGCGGGCGATTCCGGCGTCCACCGTCCCCGGCCGTCGAGCGTGGTGCGGACCAGGACCTCGGAGTCGGAGACCATGGAGAAGACCCGATTCTCGCCTTCGCGCCGGGAGAGGCCGAGCATCGACCTCATGTCCGGGCGTACGTCCGACGCGGGCACCGCCAGGACCGGGTCCCTCGCGACGAATGGGAGGGGTCCAATGGCGAGGAAAAGGGCCGCCACCGCGTGCCAGCGCGCCTTGGCCGGATGGAAACGCCGCCAGGCGAGGAGCGCGGCGAGAAGGGCCGCCGCCAAGACCACGACCGCCCCGCGGAACGGGTCGCGCCCAGCGGACAGGGCCCCCGGGAGAAGGGCCGCAAGAAGGAGCGCGGCGGTCCCTCCCAGGACGGCCCGCGCCGTGAGCCGCGCCGCGGGGCTCCGGAATTCGCCGTGAAGCCAGCCGTCGAGGCCGGCTCCCACAAGAACAGCGACGAGGAGGTGCGTGAAGACGAACCAGCGGGCGGGGAACCTCAGACCGCGAAGGAGCCCCGCGCCGTGGAGGAGGGGCGCGAGGAGCCCATGCGCCCCGAGCGACAGGAGAAACCCGACGGCGCCGACGAGCGCGAGGGCGCCGAGCAGCCGCCCCCGGCCCGGGAACCCGGCGCCGGCGCCGGCGGCGAGGAGGAAAACCGCGGGTCCCAGAGCAAGCGACAGGAGGTACCCCCCACGCCACCCGGAGGCCGTCCGCGTCGTCTCGTCGGACGGGGGAAGGAAAAGGTCAGCGAGGTCGCCGGGTCCGACGGGACGCGCCATCGCCTCGGCGCGATCGACACCAGCGGCGCGGCCCGACCGGACCACATGCTCGCCGAAGGGAGCCAGCACCGCCGAGGCCAGCCCGATCGCCAGGAGGGCCCCTAGCGCCAGCGACCGTGCGGCCCGCCCCGGCGGCACCGGAACCGTTGTCCGGCTCCCTTCCCGCTTCGACGCGAACGCCACGAACGCCGCCGCGAGCCCTCCCGCGAGGGCGAGGGCGGGCTCCCCCGCAAGGAACGCGAGGGCGAGGGCGACCGCAAGGGTGACCACGCGCCCCTCCTCGACGGCGCGCCGTGCCCCGAGGAAGACCCAGGGGAGCCACGCCGCCGTGCAGGCGTTGTTGTAGGCGGGAACGAGGGAAAGGAACGCGCCGCCCCCGGCGTAGGTGGCCGCTCCGGCGAGAGCGCCGGCACGCGAGGCGCCAAGCGCCCAGAGCCAGGCGGCCATCCCGGCCGCAGCGACCGCGAGGTGGAGCGAGATCCCGGCTGTCGGCCCGAATGGCCACGGAAGGAGGAACGGAAGGTCCCCCGGATAGAGCGCGCCGGTCTGAAGCTGGGCGAGCCACGGCTCCCCGCACCCCGAGAGCGGGTTCCAGAGCGGAATCTCTCCGGACGCCCAGCGAGCCGCCGTGTAGGCCTTCATCGGCCAGAAGAACGGGGCGAGATCGCCCCGCGCCGGCACGCGGAGCCCGGTCAGGCAGGGGTAAAGGAGCGCCAAGGCGAGGAGGAGGCCGAGGCCACCGCCCAGAAGCGCCGTCCGGCGTGCCTCGGCTCTCACCCCGCGATTCTAAAGAGGTCGGTCGCCCTTCTGGAGAACGAAAAAAGCCCCCGGGGGGTCCGGGGGCTTCTCGAACGCACCAAGCGAAGCGCGCCGAGATCGAGAGGCGAACAGTATCTTCTTAGTTCTGGACGCCTTCGGGGTAGTTCACGAACACGCCGTTGGAGAAGACGATGTCGGCGTTGAAGTCGGTCGTCGGACCATAAGTCGGCGTGTCCAGCGAACCGTTCTTGCCCGTCGAGATGAGGAGATAGTCTTGGCCGAGCGGGTTGACAGAAACCAGGAACCAGGAGTTCCAGCCGTCTTTCTCGGGGCAGACCTTGATGTAGGTGGGGCTGACGAGGTTGCCGAGGCTCGCACTAATCAAATTGCCGCCGTACGTCATACCGGAGGGCAAGGAAAAGCCCGCGGCCGGCGGATAGCGGTTGTAGTCGACGCCGTAGGCCTCGATCGCGGTGGCGATGCTCCGCTCGTCACCCATCGACCGCCGCTGCTTGGCGCGCTGAATGGCGTTGAGAAGGTTCGGAATGGCGATGGCAACAATAATGCCGATGATCGCGACGACGATCAGCAGCTCAATGAGGGTGAAACCCTTGCTGTTTCTCTTCATCTGAACAAGACCTCCTTTGAGTTAGCTTGCAACCGACATGCCGGGTCTCCCCCGGCTATCGGAGGCACTCCCGTCAATGTTTCCGGGGGGGCGGACCGTTCCATTGGCAATTTTTGTCGGACATAGCCTTGAAGGACAGCCAACGATTGTCGGAGCACCGCATCGTGCCACTACTCGTCACTACTCATCACTATTGTTGCTGGACGCCATCCGGGTACTGGACGAAGACACCGTTGGTGAAAATGATGTCCGCATTGAAGTTCGTCGTGGGACCGTAGGACGGGCTGCTCTCCGGAATTCCGTCGCGCCCGCAGGATCGGATCATGTAGTCGGTCCCCGCCGTCGAGACGTCGTAGTTGAACCAGGAGGCCCAGCCGTCCACCATCGGGACGATCTTGATATAGGTCGGAGTCAGGTAATTCGCTGTCAATCCCAAGGTTTTCGTCGGGACCGTGAGGCCGGGCGGAAGCGTGTAACCGGCCGCGGGCGGGTATCGGTTCTTGTCGACGGAAAACGCCTCGATCGTCAACGCAAGGGTGCGCATGTCGCCCATCGTCCGCCGCTGCCGTGCCCGCTCGATGGCGTTGATCAGGTTGATGATGCTGATCGCGACGATGATCCCGATGATCGTGACGACGATCAGCAGCTCGATTAGAGTGAACCCTCGATTTCGGGAATCTCGCCTCATCTTCGGTTCTCTCCCTCCCCCGCTCCGTTCAAGAAACGTGCCCAGCCCGTTCCGGTGCCCAATTGATCGCCCTAGAATACGCCCCGAGTGCTCCCCAAGCCGCCGTTCGTCTCGGACCTCACGCTGGAAAGGGAGCTCGAGGAGTTCGAGCGGCTGAAGCCCCGATTGAGGGAAGTGTGGGATTCGATCTCCATGAAGGACGAGGAGGCCCATACCTCCGTCGTCGTCCCCTCCTTGACGCTCGACCAGGCGGAGCTGACGAAACTGGAAGGCGCGAGTTTCTATGAGGAACGGCTCCTTTTCCTCCTGATTCGCCTTCGGAACCCGCGGGCACGGGTCGTCTTCGTCACGTCTCAGCCGGTCCACCCCCTGATCCTGGAGTACTACCTCCAGCTTCTCGTGGGGATCCCTGCCAGCCACGCTCGGGCGCGCCTCACGCTGCTGTGCGCCTGCGACGCCTCTCCGCGCTCGCTGACGGAGAAGGTCCTGGAGCGGCCCCGCCTCATCCAGCGGATCCGGGAGGGGATCCTCGACCCGGCGCGGGCCTACCTCACGGTCTTCAACTCCACGCCGCTGGAGAGGAAGCTGGCCGTCCTCCTCGGGATCCCCCTGAACGGCGTCGACCCGGCCCTCGCCGACCTCGGCACGAAGTCAGGTTGCCGGAAGGTCTTCCGGGAGGCAGGCGTCGACCTCCCCCTCGGAATGGAGGACCTGCGGACGGCGGACGACGTCGAGCGGTCTCTGGTCGAGCTGAAGGCGATGCGGCCCGGGCTCCGGAAGGCGGTCATCAAGCTGAACGACAGCTTCTCCGGCGAGGGAAACGCGATGTTCCGATACCCGGAGACCGGGGGGGCCGCCGCGGTCCACGACGCTCTGCGGGCCGTCGAGCTCGCCGTCCCCTCCGAGACCTTCGACGGGTACTTCGACAAGTACTCGCGCATGGGCGGCATCGTCGAGGAGTTCCTGGAGGGCGAGGGGAAGTGCTCTCCGAGCGTCCAGCTCCGTGTCGACCCCCACGGCAAGGTCGTCCCGATCTCCACCCACGACCAGGTGCTCGGCGGGGCGAGCGGCCAGGTCTTCCTGGGCTGCACCTTCCCCGCCGCCGACGAGTACCGCCGCCGTATCCAGGAGACCGCGATCCAGGTCGGCGAGGTCCTCGGGACGCATGGCGTCGTGAGCCGGTTCGCCGTCGACTTCCTCGTCTCCCGCCTCCCCGGCGAGACCGAGAGCCGGATTCACGCCCTCGAGATCAACCTCCGCATGGGGGGAACGACCCACCCGTACCTCGTGCTCCAGTTCATCACCGGTGGCCAGCTCGACCCCGGCTCGGGGCTCTTCTTCTCGCCGCGCGGCCTCGCGAAGTATTACCGCTCCACCGACAACCTCAAATCCGAGGCGTACCGGGGCCTCCTCCCCGAGGACCTCATCGACATCCT
Organism: uncultured Acidobacteriota bacterium; assembly: GCA_937902605.1. Classification (GTDB taxonomy): domain Bacteria; phylum Acidobacteriota; class Thermoanaerobaculia; order UBA5066; family UBA5066; genus CAIMWE01. Next base: position 4,868 of record CALFNC010000470.1, read on the forward strand.
GACGAACAACGGTCTCCATTACACACACAACTCCGAGTCGGGGGTCCTCTTTCACCTGATCGGCGCCCTCTCCCAGTACGGCAAGCTGGGGATGACCGCCATTGGCAACAGCCGCGAAGAGGTCGAGGAGATCTACGGCCGGACGCTCTCCATCCTGGACCTCGAGACTTCCTACGGACGCTGAGGGCGCCGGTAATACCGGTCGGCGACTACCGGACGGGAGGCCGGCCCTCAGCCGCGCGGATCACCGCGGTCAGCGCCTCGACCTGGTCCCGTTTCCCGAGCTGTTCGGCGTGGCGCACCAGCTCCTCGGCTCGGGCGCGGTCGTTCGGGTCGAGCGCGAGGGCCCGGGCGAGGTGGCGGCATGCCTCTTCGGTCTTCCCCTCGCCCAGCGAAAGGATCGCTAGGTTCCAGAACGCCTTCGAGTTGGTCGGGAGGTCGCGGGCGATCGCTTCCATCAGCGTCCGGTCGTCCCGCCAGTCGGGGAGCAGCTGGAGGATCCGCGCCCCGCCGAGAAGGACGAGGAGGACCCCCGCCAGGACGGCGGAGAGCCTCCGCGCCGGCCGGGCCCCTCCCACCTCGCGAAGGGCAGCCCCCGCCGCCACGGCCGCCACGACGACGCCGGCGGCGGGGAGGAAGAGGATCCGCTCGGTGAACGCGATGCCGGTCGGGAAGAGGAAGTTGGCGAACGGGAGGTAGCAGGCGAGGGCCCACGCCAGTCCGAAGCCGGCCAGCGGCGCCCGTCTCCGAAAAGCCGGAAGGAAAAGAAGCGCCGCCGTGAGCGCGATGGCCGACCCGAGCACCGCCGCGCCCCACGCGACAGCGGAGGGCGAGAGGAGGTCGTCGACCAGGAAGGTCGTCTTCGAGTAGTCGGGAGAGAGCGTCGTCGGCCAGAGCAGCCGGGCGACGGCTAGCGGGAAGAGGGAGATGGCGCCCAGGAGACGGCCACCCGGCGAGAGGGCCGCCAGGAGGTTGTCAGACGGGCTGATCCGGGCCGCGGCGCCGGTCAGGAGCCCGCCCAGGATGGCCCATCGCGCGGCGAACGCGATGCCGAAGCCTCCGGCCCACGCGAGGACGAGCCGCCTAAGCCCCCGGGCTCGGGCCTGCCCGTCCTCCCCGCGAGGAGCGTCCGCGCCTCCCGCCGCCCGCCCTTCGAACGCGACGACGAGGGCCAGCAGAGCCGGGGCGACGAACGCGTTCTCCTTCGATAAGAGCGCGAGGAGGAGCAGGAACGCCGAGACGAATGGCCGCCGCCTCGAGAGGAGCGCCCCCACGAGGAAGAGAAAGACGAGGACCTCGCTCCGCCCGACGAGCGAGATGACCGGCTCCGACCGGACCGGGTGGCACGAGAGGAGAACGATCGACCACCAACCGGCGAACGGGCTCGCGCCGAGGGAACGGACGAGGAGGCCGAACAAGCCCGCTCCCACCCCCGCGAGCAGGATGTTCTCGCACCGGAGCGGCTCGGGTCTTAAGCCGAAAAGCCGGACGTCGAGCCCGAGCGAAAGGACCGTCACGGGCCGATAGGCAATGCCCCGAACGATCTCCTTGTAGCCGTACGGCTGTGTGAGGGCCGAGCCGAGCGGGGCCTGTCCATTCACCTCCGGGCAGTCGATGACGATCTTCCGGTCGTCCCAAGAGAAGAGAAACGGGATCGACGCGCCATACAGGAGAAAGTGCAGCGCGACGCCCGCAACGATCATCCCGACCCGTTCCTTCACGTGCCGCTCCGCTCCTCTGCGGCGTCCGGGAAGAGGCGACGCCCAAGCCAACAGGCCGCGATGCCGAGCAGGATGCCCGCCCACCCGTCCACCAGATAATGGTAGCCGGTCACGACCGAGCCGATCAACATGACGAGGACGATCAGCGCGTTCCCGACGAACCAGCGGCGGGAGGTCCAGCGGCTCGCCGCGGCGAAGACGGTGACGACCGCGAGGTGGAGGCTCGGGAATGCCGCGACGCACCCGAACTGGACGAGCCGCGGGCCCAGCGGGTCGCTCACCAGCGACGAGAGCTCCTCGAACAGGACGCTCTGCACACCGACCGTTGCCGGCATGTGGCGGAG
>CALFNC010000471.1 GCA_937902605.1 uncultured Acidobacteriota bacterium
CCACGAGGTTCCCCGCCGCCACCGCTGGCGGCGGCGGGATCGGCCGGGCGAACCCGGCGCGTCCCCCGAGCGTGACCGTCATCGCACCCTTCCGGTCGGGCGCGATCCAGTGGCCTTGGCCCACCGGGTCGACCCACCCCGTAATGCCAGTGATCGCCGCCCGCACGAGAGGGACGCCCGTCTCGATCGACCGGAAGGCCGCCCCCTGCCAGTGCTGGCGCCTCGCGCTCAAGCTCCCGAACCAGGCGTCGTTCGTCAGCGTGAAGAGGAGATTGGCGCCGCGCCTCACGTGGTCGCGGGCGATCCAGGGGTACACCACCTCATAGCAGACCGCACCGCCGAGCCTCCAGGCCCCAAGCGGAATGGGCGGCCCGCCTGCGCCGGGCGAGAACGACCCGGGTACGGCCTGGCTGATCGGCCGGATATGCCTCAGCAGCGCCCTGAGCGGGACGTACTCGCCGAACGGTACAAGCCGTTGCTTGTGGTAGGGCGGCAGCACGGGTCCGTTGGCCGTCACCAGCAGCGCGGAGTTGTAGTAGGGGGCGTCGTCGTCCTCGGGAGCGTCGCTCCAAACGGTGTTGAAGAGAACGGCGATCCGCTCCTGCCGGCAGAGGGCGATCAAGTCGGCCTGGAAGCGGCTCGAGGTTTGCCACGCCCACGGCGCGGCACTCTCGGGCCAGACGACGACGTCGGGCCGGTCGCTGCGTGCCACCGCCCTCGTTTGGTCGAGGAGATCGCGGTACGTCTGCTCGCTCGTCGCCGCGGTGAACCGGACTGCCTGCTCGACGTTCGGCTGCAGAAGCGTGAGACGGAGCGGAGGAAGGACTGGCGCCGGCTCGGTGGCGACGGCCCTGATGCGTGCGGCGCCGAGGCCCCACACGGCCGCGGGGAGAAGAAGTGCCCCCGCCGCGAAGAACGCCTTTCGCGGGAGGGTGGCGGAGCGCCAAACCCCCGCGACGAGGCCGTTCGTGACGACGATCAGTCCACTCGTAAGAAAGACCCCGCCGAAGGCTGCACTCTGGGCGAGCGGCGGGATCGAGACCAGCGGATCGGCGAGGAGCGCCCAGGGGATGCCGCCCAGGAAATCCGATCGCACGGCCTCCTGGAGGACCCACGCGGCCGCCCAGACGGGAGCAGCCGCGGCCGGTCCGATCGCCGCGACCAATCCGGCCATCGCCGCGAACGGGGTCGCGAGCAGGGCCGCGCAGATCACGACGGCGAGGACCGCGAGCGGCCATGAGAAACCGCCGAAATGATGGACGGTGTACGCAATCCACTGGACGGTAGTTAGCCAAAAGCAGATCCCAAAGAGCTGCCCCGTGACCATCGCCCCTTTCATGGAGTCGCCTTCCACGGCGAGCATCAGGGGGACCAGTGCGACCGGGAGGAGGAGGATCAGCGAGGTCGACGGCGTCGTGAAGCCGACGAGGATCCCCGAGAACGCCGCCAGAATCAGCCGCCGGGCGCGGCGGACCTCCGAAGAGCCGTCAGGCACGGGCAGCGCCCGAGGCCAGGAACGCCTCCTCGGCCCGGTAGCTGGACCTCACGAAAGGGCCCGAGAAGACGTGCCGGAATCCGAGCGCCTCCCCCTCCTGCCGCAACGCGTCGAACCGAGCCGGCGTCGCGTACTCCACGACCGGGAGGTTCCAGGCCGAGGGCCTCAGGTACTGGCCGATCGTGACGATGTCGACGCCGGCGGCGCGGAGGTCGCGCAAGACCTCGACAAGGGCCTCGTCGGTCTCGGAGAGGCCGAGCATCAGGCCCGACTTCGTCGTCATCCCCGGATGGCGCCGCTTGACGCGCGCGAGAAGGTCCACCGAGCGGCGGTAGACCGCCTTCGGCCGCACCGTGGCGTACAGGCGAGGCACCGTCTCGACGTTGTGGTTGAAGACGTCGGGACCGGCATCGGAGACGCGGTCGATCGCCGCGGAGTCGCCGGCGAAATCGGGGGTCAGCGTCTCGACCGTCCGTACGGGGTCGTCGTCCTTGAGGGCCCGGACGACTCGCGCCCAGTGGGCCGCGCCGCCGTCCGCCAGGTCATCCCGGTCGACCGACGTCACGACGACGTGACGGAGCCCCAGCGACCGGGCGGCCCGAACCACGTTCTCGGGTTCCGCCGGGTCGATCGGCCTCGGGGTCCCTGACGCCACGTTGCAGAAGCCACAGGCTCTGGTGCAGACGTCGCCGGCGATCAGGAAGGTGGCAGTCCGCCGCTCGAAGCACTCCGCGCGATTCGGGCACCGCGCCTCTTCGCAAACGGTCGAGAGACCGCTGGAGCGCATCAGTCGTTTCAGCTCGTGCAGGCCCGCGAGCCGGATCTTCTTCTCCCGGATCCACGGGGGAAGCGACGGCTCGCCGCGGACGGGGAGGGCGCGGGGCAAAAGGTCAGCGCCTTGGACGTATCAAGCGTATCAAGGCTTGTCGGCCCTCACGATCGAAGGCTCGAGGTTCCATTTCTCCGCCTTGAGACGTCGGACCGCGGTTTCCGCGGTCGCGCGCTCTGTGTAAGGGCCGATACGGACCCGGAAAAGCCCGGCCTTTCCAGGCACGGTCGTGACATCCGGTTTCGGGAAGCCGCCGGCGCCTTTCAGCTTCTTCGCCAGGAGGTCGGCCGCCTCCGGCTCCTTCGTGGCGAGGAGCTGGACGTAGAACGGCCCGACGTCCTTCTTGGCTTCTCTCTTCGGGGGCTCCTTCTTAGCGGGTGGGGCCGCTGGGGGCGGCGCTGCGGTGGCCTTAGGCTCTGGTGGCCGGGTCGGCTCGATGGGCCTCTTCTTCGGCGGCGTAGGCGTGGGTGTCTCCGCGTCTTTCGGGGGGCCGTCGTCGAATCCGAGCTTCTTCTCGCCGGGCTCCGGCGTCGGAGCCACGGCCCTCTTGCCGTCCCCTCCTCCTACCATGGGCGGAGAGGTGGGGACCGGGAGGTCCGAGACCGCCGCGACCCGGGCGGCCGCGTCCATTCCCCG
>CALFNC010000472.1 GCA_937902605.1 uncultured Acidobacteriota bacterium
GCGTTTTGTGTTCCACCCGGGCCGGGTTCTGACCTCAACCCGCAGATCGGCGTGCAGGCGGAGGCGCTCTCTACCCGAACACCATCGTCCTCGCGATGACGGCGAAGGGCCGCCACGTCCCGTTCCACGTGAGGCTCGAGGCATCCCGGACCTACCTCCGTTTTTCGCCGGCTCGATCTGGACGTCTCCATCTACCACGCCACGATCTTCGGATCCGACTCCTTGTCCGGGAAGTCGTTCGGGGGGAGGCGGAACGGGATCTTCACGGTCAGGTCCCGGTTCTTGATCACCAGCTCGTAGAGTCCGTCCCACTTCCCGGTCGGTGACTGGAAGAAGAGCCAGCCCCTGCCCATCCGGGTCTTCGAGACGACCTCCTCCTCCAGGACGATGCTCTCGCCGGGGATCGTGAAGAACTTCAGGCGGTGCTCGTGGTCGGCGAACGGGAAGTAGCCGGTGATCGGGTCGGTCATGACGTGGGCGGTCTTGAGGACCCTCGAGACGTCCGGGAGCCCCTCCGCCATCGCTTTTTGCGAGGGGAGCGGCATGACGCTGCCGTCCTCGGCCACGAGGGAGACGTCCTCGCGGGCGATGGCGACGGGCTTCCCGCTCTCGGCCGCCACGGCGAGCTCCAGGACCGTCCAGGCCCGATCTCGGTGGTTGGCCGCGTACTTCGTCGAGACGACGGCGCGGACATTGCCGTCCCGGTACTGCGTCACCGTCCTCCCGAGATGTCTCACCTCGGGTCCGTCTTCCGCCGCAAGCGCGGCCGATGCTGAGCCGAGGAGGCTGAGCAACCCGATCGCTGTGAAGAACTTGGACATCGTCACCTCCTTGGTCGCCCGCCGTCTCCAGCGGACATGGTGCCGGCGAGACCTTGGCCTTAAAGGAAGAAGCATGAGGCGTGCCGATCCCCTGGAGTCCTGGCGGGAATAGGCATGCCACGGCCCTCCCTACAATCCGCTGATGGCCGATTCGCTGAAGACGATCGCCCGCGAAGTCTCGATTTGCCGGTCCTGCCCTCGCCTCGTCGCATGGCGCGAGGAGGCCGCGGCCCATCCGCCCAGGAGATTCGCCGCCGAAGCCTACTGGGCCAAGCCGGTGCCGGGCTTCGGCGACCCGGAGGCGAGGGTCCTCGTGGTCGGCCTCGCGCCGGCCGCGCACGGAGGGAACCGGACGGGGCGGGTCTTCACCGGCGACTCGTCGGGCGATTTTCTCTTCCGCGCCCTCCATCGCGCCGGATTCGCGAACCAGGCGCTCTCGGTCTCGCGGGACGACGGCCTGACGCTCACGGACTGCTATGTCGCGGCCGCTGTCCGCTGCGCCCCTCCCGACAACCGCCCAGCTCCCGTGGAGTTCGCCCGCTGCCGCCCATTTCTCGTCCGCGAGATCCGGCGGCTCCCGGGCGTCCGCGTCGTCGTCGCCCTCGGCGCTCTGGCGTGGGAAGCCTCCTGGCGCGCCCTCGGCGAAGCCGGCTACCCGACGTCGGCGCCCCGCCACCCCTTTGGCCATGGCGCCGAGGTCGCGGTAGGGAACGTCCGACTGCTCGGCTCGTACCACGTCAGCCGCCAGAACACGAACACGGGCCGACTGACCGAGGCGATGTTCGACTCGGTCTGGCGCCGGGTGCGGACGCTCCTTGCGGGGCCGGACGGGCCCTGATGGCTACGCGGCCGCGTGTCCTGTCTTGCGCCGGAGGCGCTACTTGGCCGCCGGGACCTTCGACCAGTCGATCTT
>CALFNC010000473.1 GCA_937902605.1 uncultured Acidobacteriota bacterium
GGTTACGTGGTCTTCGAGTTCCTGAAGCGTCACGGCGCCCGCTTCCGCGGCCGTCTCGCCGGCCTTGCGCTCTGTGACACGAAGGCCGCGCCCGACGACGCTGCGGGAAAGGCCGGCCGCGCCGCCGCCGCGGAGGCTATCCGCGAGCACGGGATGGACGCGCCCCTCGGCACGATGCTCCCTCGTCTGATCTCCCGGAGCTCGTTCGGGACTGCGGCCGAAGAGACCGCTCGCGCGATGATCCTGTCGACTCCTCCTGAGACCGCCCGGGCCGACCTCTTCGGCATGATGGAGCGCGAGGACGGCTTCGGGGCGCTCGGCGCATTCGACCGTCCGGTCCTCCTCGTCGTCGGAGACGAAGACCAGCTCACGCCGCCGCACGACGCGGAGGCGCTAGCCGAGGGGGCGCAGAACGCCTCCTTCGTCAGGCTTCACACGATCCCAGGAGCGGGCCACCTCTCTCCGCTGGAGGCGCCGGGCGACGTCGCGGTCGCGTTCGCCGACCTCGCCATGAGGGCTGGCCGGTAGCGATTACTTCCCGCTGTCCCCGTTCACGCCGAGAGCCGGGAGCGGGATACCGAAGCCGACGCTGGTCCGCGCCGCCGCCGGGAGGCGTTCCTCCTGCGGGAGCCATTCCGGCACCGGTCGGAACGACGGGAGCGGGATCGCCTTGCCGCCCGAGTAGACCGGATGCCGGCCGCGGGACTTGTACCACTCGGAGAGGGTGGCCGTCTGGTACATCTCCTCGATGATCTTCCTCCACCCGGCACCGGTGTTGTAGGCGCAGAAGGAAATCTCCCCGAGCTGGGTCCCGTACGGGATGATGCACATCTCCGTTCGGCGGAAGTCGTAGTTGAAGAGGTCCTGGAACCACATGCCAGCGACGAGGAGGACCCGCCACGGGTAGCGGCCCGAGCTCGCGATTCCCATGCTCTTCCCGGTGTGGCCGTCCATCACTTTCAGCGTTTCCCAGATGCCGAGGTTCGAGGGAATCCCTTCCGGTCGGATGTTCCGGGCGACGGAGAGCCCGGCCTGCAGGACGGTCCAGAACCGGCCTCGCGCCGAGTCGGTGATCAGCTGGAAGTCGCGCAGCAGACGGTCCGCGTCCAGAACCTGAGTCACCGGGACGGCCTGCCCCGTCTCGGGACGGACCAGGAGCATGGTTGCGATGCCGCAGTTCGGGTGGCAGCCGCACTTGAGCGACCCCCACTGGGCGTCGAGCCCGCCGAGAAGGTCCCGGAGGTCCGAGAAGGGACCCGAGGCGGAGAGCGGGTACCAGTCGCGCAGCGGCTCCCCGATCCCGGCCTGGGACTTCACGTCGTGGGCCAGGTTCGAGAGCGTGTAGCGCTGCGCCTTCCGGGTCTCGTCGTCGATCTCCTCGTCCCGGCCGGTGAAAGAGACCGGCTGGAAGGAGAGGGCGTTGATCTTGTCGATGTTCGCGATGGCGAACCGGATGATGTCGCCGACCTGGTCGTTGTTGATCCCGTTGACGATCGTGATGACGAGGGTAACGTCGATCCCGGCCGCCTTCAGGTTGTCGAGCGCCTGGAGCTTCACGTCGAAGAGGTTTGAGACGAGGCGGTGCTCGTTGTGCTCGTTCCCGACCCCATCGAACTGGAGGTAGACGAGGCGAAGCCCGGCCTCGTACGCCGCCTTCGCGAACTCCGGCTCCTGGGCGAACCGGATCCCGTTCGAGGCACACTGGGCGGAGAAGTAGCCAATCTCGCGCGCGTAGCGCGCCGCGTCGAGGAACCAGGGCGAAATGGTGGGCTCCCCGCCGGAGAACTGGACCGACATCTGGCGTCGCGGCCGGACCGAGGCCGCGTTGTCGAGAATCTCCCGGATGTCCGGCCAGTCGAGCTCGTGGACGTACCCCACCTGGTTGGCGTCCATGAAGCACGGGTTACACATCATGTTGCAGCGGTTCGTCAGGTCGACGGTCAGGACCGCGCCGCGTCCGTACCGGATCGCGGCCGACCCGTGGTCGTGAAGGGAGTCCTTCCCGATCCGGACGTCGCGGCCGAAGAAGTTCTCCTCGAGGCGGGCGAAGAACTGGGCGTCCGTCGAGAGGATGTCCTCGAAAGTGCCGTGTTTCGGGCACGTCTTGACCATCCAGATCTCGTTACCGCGCTGGACGATGTCCGCCGCGATCTCGCCGGGGTGTCCCTCGATCAGCTCGCGGAGGTCCGTCTCGCCCCGGATGATCGCGTCACGGACCTCCCGGGTGCAGGTCGGGCAGAGGGAGTCGGTTCGGCGCGGAAACCCGAGCGGCGGCTTGGTCCGCTCGTGGCTCTTGGGCAGCGGTTCCGGGGACCACGAAGGCTGAAAGCTGCGGGCCGGGATTCTCCGGTTCACCCACTGGAAGCTGTTCCAGGCGGCATTCGCCGCTCCGCGCACCGCACCATAGAGACTCCCACGAATCATCCGCAGCCTCCAAGACCTCCCCCCGGGTTATCGGCAGGGCTTTTCTCGCGACAGGGTCCAAGCTCCCCGTCAGGTTGTAATATTGAAGCGTAGCACGGTACGGGGTCCGGGCCGTTCACGGCCTGAAACGAGCCGGGTGGTAGGGCCCCGGAGGGAGCGGCGGGGTCCGGCCTGAGAGCACCTCCGCGAGGAACAGCGCTGCCGCGGGGGCGAGGAGGATCTCGTCGCCGCCCAGCCCACACACGAGGAAATAGCCGGGGAGGGCGCCTGCACCGAGCGTCGGACAACCGTCTGGTGAGAGGCGGCACGGCGACTCGGAGCACGAGAGGATCCGGTAGTCCCGGACGGCCGGGACCGCTCGAGCGGCCGCTTCGATCAAGGCCGAGAGAGCGCCGGCTCGCGGCCGTCCATCCGCGCCTCCCGGATCGGGTCCCCCGGCGATCGTCGCCGAGCCGTCTCGGCGGGGGACGATCCAGGCTCCGCCTGTCCAGACGAAGCGGGAGAGCCGGTCGGCATCGGGCGAGGGATCCACGTCCACGGCCGGGCAGGTTGCCGCCACGCCCGGCGCGGCGGCGGCGCCCGGAACCGCCAGGCCGGAAGCGTCCCCGGCCTCCACGACGGTATCCGCGATGAGGCGCCCCTCGGCGGTCTCCACTCCTGTCGCCCGCCCCCCCTCCGACGCGAGGAGGGCCGGAAAACGGCTCTCGTGGATGCGGACGCCGGCAGAACGGGCCGCGAGGGAGAGGGAGCGATGGAGCTTCCCCGGTGCGAGCGTCCCGTCGAGGGGAAACGTGAACGCGGTCCGGATCTCCTCCGAGAGAGACGGCTCCCGTACGGCAGCCTCCTCCCCCGGTAGGACGTCGAACGGGAGGGAACGCGCCCTCTGCCAGTCGAGCGTCCGGTCGAGAGCGACGTCCTCCGCGTCAGTCAGCGTCACGGCCATCCCCCCACGGACGTCGTACTCCACAGCCATCCCTGATTCCGCCTCGATCGACTCGACCCAGTCGGCAAAGAGCTGGCGCGACAGGAGCGCGAGGTCGTGGAAGGGCTCCGGGCCGGGGCAGCCACGGGTCTGCGCGTTCACGAGACCGAGGCCGCCCGGCGCGCCGGTGGCGCGCAACGGACGCCCGACCAGAATCGTGGCGACACCGCGACGAACCAGCTCGAAAGAGAGAGAAAGACCGACGATCCCCGTACCGACGACGATGACGTCGGCACGGTCCCTCACGCGATGACCCCTCCGACCTCCAGGACCGGTCCCTTGCCGTGGACCTCGGGGGGACCATACAACCGCTCCACACGCGCAAGCGCCGCCCGGCCAACGCCGCGGACGGCCCAGTAGTTCAGCGTCCCGGCGGCCACCGCGCCGAGTATCGGGACGACGTGGGTCGCCTCGCGGCCGGCTAGGCGAACGATGAGGCGGGTCGCGATCTCTTCGGCGGCGCGGGTCGTCAGGCGCCGGCCGACTTGGATTCCGGCGCCGGACGCCAGCCCTGCCAGGACCTCCAGGGCGCGTTCGTCCGGGTCCGGCTCGCCCCCGTAGAGGAGGTGGAGGCTGAGGATCAGCCGGCTCTGCATCACCAGGAGCGCGGTGAGCTCTGGCGCCGTGGCAGCGAACGCGAGC
>CALFNC010000474.1 GCA_937902605.1 uncultured Acidobacteriota bacterium
GGCGTGACTGGAGTTCAGACGTGTGCTCTTCCGATCTGGGGTCTTCGGTGCCTCCCCGGAGGCGGCCTTCGCGTCCTTGGCCGGCTGCTTGACCAGATCCGCCGGGTCCGGCCGGAACCTGAGGGCCGCATTGGCGACCTTCAGCGTCCCCTTCCGCTCGTCGACCGGGACCAGGACGTTGGCCGTCATCCCCGGCTTGAGCTTCAGGTCGGGATTCGGGACGTCGAGCATGACCGGGTAGGTGACGACGTTCTGGACGATCTGCGGCGACAGACGGATCTGCGCGACCGTCCCCTTGAACCGGATGTCCGAGAACGCGTCCACCGTGAACGACGCGACCTGGCCGAGCTTGATGCGCCCGACGTCGGCCTCGTCGATGTTGGTCAGTACCTGCATCTTCTCGAGGTCCTGGGCGATTGTGAAGAGGGTCGGCGCCTGGAACGACGCCGCGACGGTCTGACCGATGTCGTACTGTCGGCTGACGACCGTGCCGTCGATCGGCGACCGGATCTTTGCGTAGGAGAGGTTCGTCTGCGCCTGCCGGAGCGAAGCGACCGCCTGTTCGACCGTCGCCGCCGCCGAGTCACGCGCCGTCGTCGCCGCGTCGAGGTCGGACTGCGGGGCGAGCAGCTCGGCGAACAGCCGCTTCTGCCGCTTCAGCGAAATCTCCGCGTCCCGCAGCTGGACTTTCGCCTTCTCCAGGTTCGCGTTCTGCTGGTCGACCGCCTGCTGGAACGGAGTCGGGTCGAGCTCGGCCAGAAGCTGTCCCTTCTTCACGTTCGCGTTGAAGTCGACATAGAGCTTCGAGATGATGCCGGACACCTGGCTGCCCACCTGCACGGTGATGACGGCCGAGAGAGACCCGGTCGCGGTGACCGTCGCCACGACGTCTCCCTTCCCGAGCTTCTCCTTGCGGTACTTCGGCCCCTCGGACCCACGTCCCTTCACCACGAACACGACTCCCGCGCCGACGAGGACGAGGATCGCAACGATCACCAGCGTCTTTTTCATCTCTTCGTTCGTCCCTTCAGGAGATCAGAATGTGAGCGCCAGGCCAAAGCGCAAGGCGTTTGACGTGCGAACCTCGCCCCCGGTTCGCAGCCGCCTCGAAGAATATTCCATCGCACCCGTGGCTCCCTGTTCCGGCCAGGTGGAGAAGGTCCCCAAGGCGCCCGTATGATAGTCGGCTTCTGGAGGCTGCCATCCGCGATTTCCTCTTCGACATCCCGACCGTCACGGAGCATCTCGACAACGGCCTGACCGTCGTCGTGGCGCCCCAGCCCGGGGTCCCGGTCGTCACCATCGACGTCACGTACGACGTCGGAAGCCGCGTGGAGCCCCCAGGGAAGACCGGCTTCGCCCACCTCTTCGAGCACCTGATGTTCGAAGGGTCCGAGAACGTCGGCAAGGGAGAGCACTTCCGGAGAGTCGCCGAGGCCGGCGGGGTGATGAACGGAACTACCTCCGAGGACCGGACGAACTACTTCGAGACCCTCCCCTCCGAAAGCCTCGACCTGGGCCTCTTCCTGGAAGCCGACCGGATGCGGGCGCTGGTCCTGACGCAGGAGAAGCTCGACAACCAGCGGCTCGCCGTGAAAGAAGAGAAGCGGCTTCGGATCGACAACCAGCCGTATGCCTCGTCGTTCGAGACGGTCGACGCCCTCGCGTTCGACTGCTTCGCGTACCGCCACCCGGTGATCGGCTCGATGGAGGATCTCGACGCCGCTTCGCTGGAAGACGCCGCGGACTTCTACCGGAGGTACTACGCGCCCGGGAACGCCCTCCTCTGTCTCGCCGGGGACCTCGACCCGAAAGGCGCCTTCGAGAGCGTCCGGCGAACGTTCGGGGCGGTCCCGGCGAGAGAGGTCCCCACGCCATTCGCGGTCACCGAGCCGCCTCAGGCGGGAGAGCGCCGCGACGAACGGACCGACCCGCACGCCGCGCTCCCGGCCCTGCACGTCGTCTTCAAGGCCCCCCCTCGGCGCCACCCGGACCTCCTGGCCCTTACGTACGCCGAGAAGATCCTCGGGGGCGGAGAGAGCAGCCGTCTGTGGAGACGCCTGGTCAAGGATGAGGAGAAAGCGCTCTCCCTCTCGCTGTCGGTCGACGAGCGGCGGGGTCCGTCGCTCTTCCGGATCTTCTCCGTCCTCCGCCCGGGGACCCGTCTCGAAGAGCTGGAGGAGGACGTCCGGCGAGGGTTGGAGACGTTCGCTGCCGAGGGCCCGACGCCCGCGGAGATGGAGCGCGCCCGGCGAATGTTCCTTTCCGGCGCCGTGCGGGCGACCCAGACGACGCAGTCGGTCGCTTTCCTTCTCTCCGAGTACGGCCTCTACGACCGCGACGCCGACCTCTGGCGGGAGGACTTCGCCGCTCTCCTCGACGTCACCGCCGCCGAGGTCCGGGACGCCGCTGCCCGGACGTTCGTCCCCCTTAGGACCACCGTCGTCACCGTCGTCCCCGACGGGAGGGAGGGATGAGACCGTTCCCGCTTCCCCCGTTCGTCGAGGAGCGCCTCCCCTCCGGCCTCACGCTTCGAGCCGCACGTTGGGGGAAACGCCCGAGCGTCGCTGCCGCCCTCCTCTTCCCCGGCGCGGGGAGCGTCTCCGCCCCGGAGGGACTCGAAGGCCTCGCCGAGGTCGTCGCGGACACTTTCCTGGACGGCACGCACTCGCGGAGCAGTCGGGAGCTGGCCGAGGCCATCGACGACCTCGCCCTGTCATGCGACGTCTCGGCCGGCTACGACTCGGCCGTGGCGCACATGGCGATCCTGGAACGCGACCTCGACGCCGGCCTCTCCCTCTTCGCCGAGGTCCTTGCCCAGCCGGCGTTCCGCGAGGAGGAGGTCGACCGGAACCGGCGCCGCCACGTCGACTCCCTTCGCGAGCAGCGGAGCGAGCCCGACTTCCTTGGGCGAGAGCGCCTCCTGGCCGAGCTCTATCCCGGCCATCCCTACGGCCGTCTCGCCGCGACCGAGAAGGGGCTCACGTCTCTCACCGCTGCCGACGTCCAGAGGTTCTTCTCCTCGCGCTTCACTTTCACGAACGCCACCTTAGTCCTCGTCGGACCGGGCGACGAAGGAACGCTCCTTTCGGCCGCCGCGCGAGCCTTTCGTACGGCCGCCCCCGGGGCCACGCCAGCTTGGGCGCCACCATCTCCTCCGGCGCCTCGCAGCGGGCTCTCGTTCCACCTCATCGACCGGAAAGAGGCGGTCCAGACGAATCTCCTCTTCGCCCGCCCGGCCCTCCGGCGGGCGGACCCGCTCTTCGTGGCGGCGGTGGTCGCGAACCAATCGCTCGGCGGGGGCGCTTCCTCCCGTCTCTTCCACGTCCTCCGCGAGGAACGGGGGCTGACGTACGGGACGTACTCCTCGGTCGCGCCTCGCCTGACGGCCGGCCACTTCGGGGCCTCGATCGACTGCCGGACCGACGCGACCCGGGAGGCCCTCGCCGGCCTCCTCGACCTGATCCGGGCCTTTGCGGCGGAGGGACCGACCAAGGAGGAGCACGCGCGCTCCAGGCGCTACCTGACCGGCTCCTTCGCAATCTCGCACGAGACGCCGGGGGCGCTCGTCCAGGACGAGCTGACGCGCATCCTGCACGGCCTCCCGGAGGATGCGTGGCAGACCTGGCGCGAACGCGTCGACCGCGTCACCAGGGAAGAAGCACGGGACGTGGCGGCCCGCTTCTTCTCTCCCGATATCGGAGTCGTCACCGCGGTCGGGCAGGCCGCCGTCATCCGCCCTGTCCTCGAGTCGTTCGGCGAGACGACCGTCTGGGACGCCGACGGCCCCCAGGTCTGAAGGGCCCGTCTACCCGGAATCCTCGGGAATGTCGGCCGTCCCGAGCGCGAAACGGCCCGCCCGGGCCTCGAGCGTCCGGCGAATCCTCGTGCGGAACGCGAGGATCTCGAGCTGCCGGAGGCGCGCGGCCTCGCCGGCACGCCGGGTCTGCTGCCGGTGCGCGACCGCCAGCAGCAGGGCGCTCCGCACGTACTCTCGGCGTTCGTCCTTCCGCCCGAACCTCGGCTCCCGGAGACGCTTCCAGGGGAAGGTCAAGACCCGCACGTCCTCCGCCGGCATCAGCCCGAGCCGGACCTCCTCCTGGAGCCCCTGCTTGACCCTCAACCCCTCGGCGACGACAGCCGGAACCCAGGCGAGAACTGCGGCGACCGCGGCGACCGCAGCGACGGCGGCGACCGTCCGGTGGTGCTGCGCGCGTGCGGCCTTCAGCCAGAGAAGAAGGCCGAGGACGAGGAGCGACGGGAGGAGGACCGCCCCAGCCCAGCTCGTCGCGCGCCGCCAGCCCGCCTCCGCGTTCGCCCGGCTTCCTTCGGCCGAAAAGAGCGACAGGCCGGCGATCCAGGCGGCCATCGTAGCGAGCTTCACAGGCGCCGGCTCGTTCCAGCAAAGTGCGAGGACGACGACTGAAAGAGGAAGCGCCAGCAGTGCGGCCCGCCGGGCCGCCTCCGACACGATCGGGGGCCAGGTTCTCCATACCACTGCGGCCAGGATCCCGAGGAGGACGAGGGCCACGGCTCCCGACACCACGGGCGTTCCGTCGAGGCCGCTCACCACTCCCCCCTCGACGCGAAGTAGTCCCGCGTCCGCTCGACGTCCTTCCGGATCTGAGCCGTCAGCTCCAGCATCGACGGAAAGACCTGCTCGTTCCGGAGCCGCTCGTGGAACCGGAGCCGCACCGGCTCCCCATAGACGTCGGCAGCGAAATCGAGAATGTAAGACTCGATGGTGGTGGCGTAGTCCTCGTAGACCGTCGGCCGCCGCCCGATGTTCGTCACGCAGACGAACGTCCGGTCGAAGGAGCGGATCAGAACCTTCGTCGCGTAGACGCCGTCCCGGGGACACAGCTCGTTCTCCGAGCGCAGGTTGATCGTCGGAAAGCCGATTTTTCGGCCCATCCGGTCCCCCTTGGCGATCAGCCCGTCCATGGCGTAAGGCCGGCCGAGGAGCTGATCCGCCATGGCGACGTTTCCCTCCGCGAGAGCTGCCCGGATCCGCGTGGACGAGATGATCCCCTGCGCGTCCGATATGTCGGCGATGCCGTGGACGTCGAATCCGGCGGCCTTCCCGATCCGTCCGAGTAAGGCGACGTCCCCGCCTTTCTCCTTCCCGAAGACGAACCGCTCGCCGACCCTCACCTCGCACGCCGCGAGCCGACGGACCAAGAGATCGCGGGCGAACTCCTCCGCCGGCATCAGCGAGAAGTCCCGCGTGAAGGGGATCACCACGAGCGCCTCGATCCCGCACGCCTCGATCGACTCCTCGCGCTGGCGGAGGGTCTGGATCATGGAGGGAGCGCCCTCGGGGTGGAGGATCTTGAGCGGGTGGGGGTCGAAGGTCACGACGACCGACGGGACGTCGAGCTCCTTCCCGCGAGCGGCCACCTCCGTGAGCATCTCGCGGTGTCCGCGGTGGACCCCGTCGAAGTTTCCGACCGTGACGACCCCCCCCCGCGGCAGATCGACGGGATGGAACGGATCGCGGACGACGTTCATGCGGAGGCCCGGACGACCCGCCCGACGAGGTCGTACGCGTGCGCCCCGGTCACCTCGACGCGGACGAGCTGGCCGGCGCCGACCGCGGCTCCTTCGGGGACGTCGTTGATCAGGAGGCGTCCGTCGATCTCGGGAGCCTGCGACGCCAGCCGGCCTTCGAGGATGAGGTCGGTTTCGGTGCACGGGCCCTCGAGCAGGGCGTCGAAGCGCCGACCGCGCATCGCCCGGTTCCTCGACAGCGAAATCCCCTGCTGGAGCGCCATGACGGCGTCCCGCCGCCGCTCCTTGACGTCGGCCGGCACCGGGTCTCCGAGGGGCTCTGCGCCTGACCCCGGCTCCGGCGAATACGGGAAGACGCCGAGGTGGTCGAAGGCCGCGTCCCTCAGGAACTCGAGGAGCTCCTCGAAGGCCGCATCCGTCTCGCCCGGGAAGCCGACGATCATCGTCGTCCGAAGGGTCACCCCCGGCACCTTCTTCCGGATCCGCTCGACCAGCGACCGGCACGAGCCGGGATCGCCGCCCCGGCGCATCGCCGCAAGGACGTCCCGGGAGACGTGCTGGAACGGGATGTCGACGTAGGGAAGGAACCGAGGCTCGATTGCCATGAGATCCAGGACGGAGTCGTCGAGCGTCTTCGGGTAGGCGTAGAGGAAGCGGACCCAGGGGAAGCTGGTCCCGTCGAGGAGGGTACGAACAAGGCGGGCGAGGCCGGAACGCCCGAGCCCAAGATCGTCGCCGTAGCGAGTCGTGTCCTGCGAGATCAGGACCAGCTCCCGGACGCCCTGGGTTTCCAGGCTTCGGGCCTCGGCGACGAGCGACGAGAGACTCCGGGAGCGTTGGAGCCCGCGCATCTGCGGGATCGTGCAGAACGTGCACGGGTTGTTGCATCCCTCCGCCACCTTCAGGTATGCGTACCCCTTCCGGTGCGTGAGAACCCGCGGCGCGAGGTCGTCGTAGAGACGCGTCGCCATCGGCTTGGCGGTGAAGCGCGGGAGCGACGGGAGGCCGAGCGCGGCGGAAGGCGCCTTCTCGAGCTCATCGAGACCGATGAAGTGGTCCACCTCGGGAATCTCGGCCGCCAGCTCCGCACCGTACTTCTGGACCATGCACCCCGCCACGATCACGCGGTCGACCTCGCCGGCCTCCTTGCGGCGCACCTGCTCCAGGATCGCCTCCACCGACTCCTCCTTGGCCTGGTCGATGAAGCCGCAGGTGTTGACGATGACGACCCGGGAGTCGTCCGGGCCGGCCAGAGTCAGCCCCTCCTTCTTCAGATAGCCGAGCATCACCTCGGAGTCGACGAGGTTCTTGGGGCAGCCGAGGGAGACGATGCCGACGGTGGGGAGCTTCGGGGTCACGGGTAGATTCTGTACAGCATCCGAGGGTACGGGATGCACTCGCGAAGGTGAGGAGCGCCGCACATCCAGGCCACGAACCGCTCGAGCCCCATGCCGAAGCCAGAGTGCGGGAACGTCCCGTACTTCCTCACATCGAGGTACCACTGGAAGGCCTCGATCGGCAGCGCGTGCTGCGTGATGCGCGAGAGGAGGAGGTCGTGGTCGTGGATCCTCTGCGAGCCTCCGATGATCTCGCCATACCCCTCCGGCGCCAGCATGTCGAGGCCGAGGACCACGTCGGGGTCCTGCGGGTCCGGCTGCATGTAGAACGCCTTGATCGAGACCGGGTACCGGGTCACCATGACCGGGGTGTCGAACCCCTCCGTCAGCGCGGTCTCCTCGTCTCCGCCCAGGTCATCGCCGAAGCTGACCGGGAAGCCCTTCCTCTTCAGGATCTCCACCGCCTCACGGTAGCTGATCCGCGGGAACCTCTTC
>CALFNC010000475.1 GCA_937902605.1 uncultured Acidobacteriota bacterium
TCCAGCCCCTTCACCACGGCGTCCACGCCCGACTGGACCGCGGGAGAGAGGAGGAGACCCGAGGCGAAGGCGGTCCGGGCGACCGCGGTGACGTGAGGAAGAGACGCGAGGAGTTGGATCGTCTTCGCCGGCTCCGGTCGACCCGCCGGGATGACGATGATCTCGGCGTTGGTCCCCGCCAGCTTCTCGGCCAGCTCGTGCCGGTAGCCCGACATCAGCCCCATCGCAACGACAAGGGCCGCGGTTCCGAGCGCCACGCCGAAGAGGGCGAGGACCGAGACGGTCCCGAGCAGCCCTCCCTGCTTCCCCGAGAGAAAGCGCCGGGCGAGGAAGAGGGAGACGTTCACTACACGATTATCCGGTCTGCCCCGCGGTAAGGGTTTTCCCGGGGGCGTCCCGAGCGATTTTCTTGACTTCAGCGGCGGGCGTGGTCGATAGTCCACCCGGCTGGAGCCTAGGGGTGGCCGAAAGGCCTGAGATCACACCCTCGAACCTGATCCGGTTCATACCGGCGTAGGGAAAGGCAACAAGGAGCGATCGTGCTCCCGAGACCTCGAGAGACCCCCCAAAGGATCCGCTGGATGCTCCGCGGTTGCGGAGAGGAGGCGTTTCCACCATGTCCCGGACCCCATCACCCCCCACCGAGTCCTCTTCCCCCGGTCGTCCGTCGTTCCTCCGGCGGCTCGTCCCAATCGTGGCGGCCGCGCTCGTGGCCGCCTCGACGTGGACCTCTTCGACCCTTCGCGCGGCCGACCTGGCGGACGACGACGTCTCGGAGAAGCCCCTTCCCCGGGCCACCGCCGACGTCGTCGTCCAGGCGGTTCGGGCCGATGCCGCGGCCCCGATCACGCGGACCGACATCCCGCGCGAGGAGATCATCCGGGTGGACCGCGGCCAGGAGATGCCGTTCCTGTTGCAGGAGGTTCCGTCGCTGACCCAGTACTCCGAGTCCGGGGCGGCCTCCGGCTACTCCTATTTCTCTCTACGTGGAATCCGCCAGACGCGGATCAACCAGACGCTCGACGGCGTCCCGCTCGCCGAGCAGGAGGACTATGCCCTCTACTTCACCGACTTCGGCAACCTCAACGCCTCGCTCCAGAGCATCCAGGTGCAGCGCGGCGTCGGGACCTCCACCGTCGGCGCCGCCTCGTTCGGCGGCTCGGTCAACTTCGCCAGCATCGACCTGACCGACCGGCCGTCGCTCGACGCGACGCTCTCCACCGGCTCGTGGAACTCCCAGAAGGCGAGCGCCGGGTGGCAGTCGGGACGCTTCGGCGACGGCTTCAAGGCGTACGCGAGGCTTTCGGTCCTCGACTCGGCCGGCTTTCGCGACCACTCCGGGATGCAGGAGGACAGCCTCTTCTTCGGCCTGTCGCACGAGAGCGCGACGTCGTATTTCAAGCTCTTCGGCTTCACCGGGAGAGAGCGGTCTCAGCTTTCGTACGTCGCCACCGACCTCGACGTCCTCGAGAAGGACCTCCGGTTCAACCCGATGTCACCCAACGAGCGAGACGACTTCCGCCAGACCTTCGTCCAGGGGCAGTTCACCCGCTTCTTGGGCAACGGCGCCAGTCTCGCCCTCCAGCTCTTCACGAATGTCGCGGGCGGCACGTACCAGATCTACGCCGACCCGGAGCAGACGTCGCTCTACAACTACGGTCTGAGCTGGCGCTCCCTCGGGGGGGCGCTGACTTTCAAGGGAAAGGCCGGACCGGTCGACGTCACGTGGGGCGCCTATTTGAACGACTTCGTCAGCACACACACGGAGAACCCGGTCGGCGGCCCCGAGGATTACCGGAACCACGGATACAAGAACGAGGCGAACACCTTTCTCAAGCTCGGGTGGGACAGCGGCCAATGGCACGTTTACGGCGACGCCCAGCTCCGTTGGGCTCGCTTTCGCTACGAGGGGAACGTCCCGCTCGGCTCGGTGAGCTGGACCTTCTTCAACCCGAAGCTGGGCGCCCGGTACGACCTGGGTAAGGGCTCCTCGGTCTTCGCCTCGATCGGGCAGACCGGCCGTGAGCCGGCTCGGAGCGACCTCCTGGACGGAGAGGACAACGCGAGCGGCGTCTACGACCTTCATCATGTGAAGCCCGAAACCGTGACCGACGTCGAGGCCGGTTACGAGCTGAAGCAAGAGACCCTGACCTTCAAGGCGAACCTGTACGCGATGGAGTTCCGCGACGAGATCGCCCTGACCGGAGAGCAGTCTCCGATCGGCTACGACCTCCGCCGAAACGTCGACCGGAGCTACCGGAGAGGCGTTGAGCTGGAGGGGACCTGGCAAGCCCTCCCGTCCCTCCGGCTCCGCGCCAGCGCGAACCTGAGCCGGAACCGCATCCGCACCTGGACCCAGTTCTACGATGTCTACGACCCGTCGGGGAACGTGCTCGGAAAGGAGAGCCGCACCTACTCGAACGTCGAGCCGCTCCTGACGCCGGAGGTGACAGCCAACCTCGGCGTCGACTGGAGCCCGGCCCCCTGGGTGACGCTCGGGGCCCTCGGCCGGTACGTGAACGCGTCGTTCCTCGACAATACGAACGCCCCCGGCTTCAGCACCCCGACCTGGCTCCAGCTCGACGCCTCCGCCCGGGTGGACCTCTCGAAGTGGGTCCCGGCCGGCCATCCGAAGCTCCGCCTCAGCCTCGAGAACCTCCTGAACAACGACCGGATCTGGGCCAGCGGCTACAGCTATCTCTGGCTGGAGCAGGGCGCGCAGGGGTCGCAGGGTGCCTCGGTCGCCGGTGTCCCGTCCTACTTCCCGCTCGCCACGCGGAGCGCCTACGTGAGTCTGGACGTCGGCTTTTGACGCCGGTGGCCGGCGCCGGCTCCCACCCGCGGGATGTGCCGCGCGGCTCGCGGTGTCAGAATTGCCCGACATGCCCCCGCTCTACGTCGGGACGATCGAAGGGGCCCTCTCGCGCCTCGGCGCGCGGGAGCACCCCGCAGTGCCGCCCAGCCGGAAGGCAGCCGTCGCGGCGATCGTCCGCGACT
>CALFNC010000476.1 GCA_937902605.1 uncultured Acidobacteriota bacterium
CCCCTCGTCCACCGGGCAGAGGGCGGGGTCGTCGACCGAGAAACCGGCTCGGCGGACCGCGTCGTAGTCCTCGCGCCCGTGCCCAGGGGCGGTGTGGACGAGGCCGGTCCCGTCGGATGTCGAGACGTGCTCGCCGGTCAGGAAGCCGAACGACTTCCCGTCGATGTCGAACGGACGCCGGTATGGAGGGTTGGCCTTCGCGATCGCGGCGCCTGTTCGCCGCGAGCCCGGGAGGGCCTTCAGGTCCGGGAACCCGGTAGCCTTGGCGACGGCCTCCACGAGAGGTTCCGCGGCCAGGTAGAACTCGCTCGGGGCCGACACGCGGCTGGCGAGGACATAGGGGACCTCGGGACCGAGGCAGATCGCCCGGTTCGCCGGAAGGGTCCAGGGCGTAGTCGTCCAGATCGTTGCGAAGAGCTTCGCGTCGGCCGGGAGAACATCTCCCCATAGCAAGCGAACCGCCTCTCCCTCGGGGATCGGGAACGCGACGGTGATCGACGGGTCGGTCCGGTCCTCGTACTCGACCTCGGCCTCGGCAAGCGCCGTCCGGCAGGTGCAGCACCAGAGGACCGCCTTGAAGCCGAAGGTGACGAGCCCCTTGGCGACGAAGACTCGGAACGCCCGGGCGATCTCCGCCTGGTACGAGTAGTCCATGGTCCGGTACGGCTGCTGCCAGGTGCCCAGGATTCCCAGGCGCATGAAGTCGGTCCGCTGGCTGTCGATCCACTTCTCGGCGTAGGCCCGGCACGCCCGCCGGATCTCGACGTCCGACATCCCCTTCTTCTTAGGGCCGAGCTCCTTATCGACTTTCAGCTCGATGGGCAGGCCGTGGCAATCCCAGCCCGGGACGTATGGGGCGTCGTACCCCTCCAGCGTCATCGCCCGGACCACGATGTCCTTCAGGATCTTGTTCAGAGCGGTCCCGATGTGGATCTTCCCGTTGGCGTACGGAGGGCCGTCGTGGAGGATGAACCGGGGCGCCCCCTTCGCCGCCCGGTCCCGCCGGATCTGGCCGTACAGGTCCGACTCGATCCACCGCGCAAGCCGCGCCGGCTCACGCTTGGGTAGGTCGGCCTTCATCGGGAACGGCGTCTTCGGGAGGAGGAGGGTGTCCTTGTAGTCGCGTTCGGCCATGAGCCGCGCGAGGTTACGCGGGGAGCGTCCGCCGCACAAGCGGTTGTCCCGTACACTCGCGTCAGAGGGAGGGATGGAGATGAGCACCCAGACGATTCGCGCCGGCGTGGTGGGGTGCGGCTACCTCGGCCGGCATCACGCGCGAATCCTCACGGAGATCGAGGGAGCCGAGCCCGTCGGGTTCGTGGAGCCGGACGACCACGCCGCTGCCGAGATCGAGAAGGCGCTCGGCGGCAAAGGGATGGTGAGGCGGGCCTCGGTGAAGGCGCTGCTGGAGGCCGGGGCGACGGCGGTCGTCGTGGCGACCCCGACGTCGACGCACGCGGCGGTGGCATCCGAGCTCCTGGAGGGGGGCGCCGACGTGATGGTGGAGAAGCCCATCACCACGTCCCTCACCGAGGCCGACACCCTCGTGAAGACCGCCCGGGAGCGGGGCCGCATCCTTCAGGTCGGACACATCGAACGTTTCAACCCGGCCGTCGTCGCCGTTCGCCCGCTCGTTACGGAGGTCAAGTTCATCGAGGCCCACCGGCTGGGGACGTTCGTCGCGAGGGCCCTCGACGTCGACGTGGTCCTCGACCTCCTCGTCCACGACCTCGACATCGCGCTCGACCTGGTGGGGCGGCCGGTCCGGGAGATCCGCGCGGTCGGGGTCCCGATCCTCTCGAGCAAGGTCGACATCGCGTCGGTTCGCCTGTCGTTCGAGGGCGGGTGCGTCGCGAACCTCACGGCCTCCCGCGTGTCGCAGGAGAGGACCAGGAAGTTCCGGTTCTTCCAGCCGGACTGGTACTTCTCGATCGACACACAGAAGCGGGACGTGCGGGCGTTCCGTCTCGACCGTATGACCGGCCTTCCCCGGATCATCGACTGGCCCGTGACGGTCACGCCGACCGATCCGCTCACCGCGGAGGATGCGGCGTTCCTGAAGGCGTGCCGCGAGCGGAGCGAGCCGGAAGTGACGGGGGAGGCCGGCCGGGCCGCCCTGAAGCTGGCGCTCGACATCCTCGAGGAGATGGGAAAGGGCCGATGATGGAGAAGTACTGGAAATGATCGAAGGAACCTCGAAGCGGAAGACGGTCGTCGTGACGGGTTCGGTCGCGTACGACTACCTGATGTCTTTTCCCGGGAAGTTCGTAGACGTCATCGTTCCAGACCGGCTGCATCGCCTCTCGGTCTCGTTCCTCGTGGACGAGATGCGGAAGGTGCGCGGTGGGGTGGCCCCGAACATCGCCTACAACCTGGCCCTCCTCGGGGCAAGCCCTGCCGTTCTTGCCTCGGCTGGGGCTGACGCGGTGGAGTACCGGGACTGGCTCCGGTCCGAGGGGGTGGACGTCTCGGAGATGGTGATCCACAAGGACGTCTTCACGGCGTCGTTCTTCGTGTCGACCGACATGGAGCAGAACCAGATCGCGACCTTCTACGCTGGCGCGATGGCGCGCGCCGCGAGTCTCTCGTTTCGTTCCCTCGAGCACGTCGGCATCGCCCTCGCGGTAATCTCCCCGAATGACCCTGCCGCGATGGGGGCGCACGCACGCGAGTGCCGGGAGATGGGGATCCCGTTCGTTTACGATCCGAGCCAGCAGCTCGCGCGGCTCTCGCGCGAGGAGATCCTGGATGGGCTCGAGGGAGCGGAGATCCTGATCGGAAACGAGTACGAGTTCGGGATCCTGGAGAAGAAGACCGACCTCGCGGAGACGGAGCTGCTCGCGCGTGTGCCCGTCGTCATCATCACAAGCGGGGCGGAAGGCTCGACGATCACCCTTCGCGGAGGGACCCCAGAGGCTCCGAAGGGGGCCGTGACGATGCGGGTTCCGGCGGCGGCGGTCCGCGGGGAGGCGGTCGACCCGACCGGGGTGGGCGACGCGTTCCGGGCGGGCCTCATCGCCGCACGCCTCCGGGGCCTTCCGTGGACTGTGGCCGGCCGTGTGGGCGCGGTGGCGGCCGTCTTCGCGCTCGAGAGCCTCGGCCCGCAGCCCGAACGGTATACGCCCGAATCGTTCGTCGCCAGGTACCGCGAGAACTTCTCGCTGGACGGCCCCCACGCGGGCGTCGCGGAGCTCTGGGCACCGGGCTGAACGGGCCGCGCGGGTGCTACACTGAATGGGTCATGGCCGTGATCGAAGGGAATCTCAGTGCCGCCGGACGGCGGTTCGGAATCGTCGCCGCGAGGACGAACGACCTCGTCGTCGGCCGTCTGCTGGACGGGGCGCTCGACACACTACGGCGCCTGGGCGCCGCCGACGGGGACATTCACGTCGTCCGGACACCCGGGGCGTGGGAGATCCCGCTCATCCTCCGTGACTTGTCGCGCTCGAGAACGCTCGACGCGCTCATCGCTCTCGGCGCCGTCATCAGAGGCGGGACGCCGCATTTCGAGTACATCTCGTCCGAGGTGTCGAAGGGGGTCTTCCAGGTATCGCTGGAAGTCGACCTCCCGATCGGATTCGGAATCCTGACTTGCGACACGCTCGAGCAGGCGCTCGAGCGCTCCGGCGCGAAAGGCGGAAACAAAGGGGCCGAGGCGGCGATGGCGGTGGTGGAGGTGGCTGACCTGAGGGCTCGCCTCGCGTTGGGACCCCCACCGACCCGCGGCTGAGGGAGGGGCCGGGGAGCGGAAGGCGGCGAAAGGCGCGGGAGCTCGCCCTCCAGCTCCTGTACCAGAACGACCTGGCCGGAACGCGCGCCGACGAGATGTTCGAGCGGACGAGCGAGTACGTGGACGCGAGCCCGGAGGTGAAGGAGTATGCCTCCCGCCTCGTCCTCGGGACGCTCGAGCATCGCGACGAGCTCGACGCGAAGCTTTCGGAGAGGTCTGAGCACTGGCGCCTCGGACGGATGGCCGCCGTCGACCGAAACCTCCTTCGCCTGGGGCTCTACGAGCTTCTCTTCGAGTCCGAAACGCCGCATGCCGTCGTGATCGACGAGGCCGTCGAGATCGCGAAGAAGTTCTCGACGCCCTCCTCGGGCCCATTCGTGAACGGCGTCCTCGACGGGATCCGGCGCGCTACGTTCGACCCGGGCGCCCCCGCCCGCGGCGGCCGGAGGGAGCCGGCCAGGAGATGAGGCCGAGATGAAGAGCCTGCTGGTGCTCGTAGCGGCGTTGTCGGCGGTGCTCGGAGCCCCTGCCTCCATGGGAACTGTGGCGCCCGAGTCCGAGGCGGCCGTCTACCGGCTGGCCGGGCCCAGCCCGTGGAAGCAGGTGCGGCCGGTCGAGAACCCCGGATACCGTGTCGCGCTTTCGTCGCCCGACGGCACGACCTTGAACGTCCGTGTCGTCGTGGACGGACGGCCCCTGCGGGACGACCAGGCCTTCCCGGTTCCGTCGTCCTCGCTCCCCGAGGAGCTGCGGGGGACGGTCTTGCGGCACCCGGACGACGACCTGGACCGGCTCGCCCGATTCCTGACGCGTGGAGCGCGCAGCGCTCTCGAGGCGGTCGAGCGGGTCGTCGCCTACACGTCCCGGCGGATCCGCTACGACCCCCCCGGCCCGGGAACAGAAACGGCCGCGTCGTGCCTTGCCCGTGGGCGTGGCTCGTGCGTTGGCCGGTCGCTCCTCGCGGAGGACCTGATCGCACGGGCCGGGATCCCCGCCCGGCAGGTGACCGGGATCCTGACGGCCTCCGCGCCGGGGGAGCTCCCGGAGGAAGCCCAGGCATTCTGGGTGGCGGCGATCTCCGGTGTGCGGCATCGGTGGATCGAGGCCTACATCCCGGGGCTCGGCTGGGTACCGTCCGACCCCGCGGGTCTAGCAAACACCGTGACGGCACGCTACCTCGCCCTCGCGGGACCACCCGGTCCGCAGTTCGGGCTTGCCGTCATCTCCAGGACCAGCGAGCTGAGGAGACCAAAACTGGATCTGGTCGGCCAGGGAGTGGTCCTGGGCCGCCCCCGCTCCGTGAGCCCCGGGGCGTCCGAGGCGGGGTACAGACGATGAGCCCGTCCCGGCTCGAGCTCCGCGTCCTCGTGGTCGATGACTCGCCGGCCGCCAGGCTCCTTATCTCGGACGCGGTAATCTCGAGCGGGAGGCGGCAGGGGCGCCAGGCAGTGATCACGGAGGCGGCGGACGCCTTCGAGGCACTTCGCCTCCTGCCCCGCCAGCCGTTCGACCTCGTTCTCACCGATGTGAACATGCCCTCACTCTCTGGACTGGAGCTGATCCGCCTCATCCGGGCGAGGCCGGAGCAGAGGGCGCTCCCGGTGATCGCGATCTCGACGGAGCGGCAGCCGGACGACATCCGCCTTGCCCGGAGCGCGGGGGCGGACGGGTACCTCGCAAAGCCCTTCGAGGCAGAGACCCTGGACCGCCTCCTCACCGAGGTCCTCGAATCGACCAGAGGAAGGGTGTGAAGCGGGCCGGCCAGAAGGACGAGGCGCTTCATCGGAAGGACTTCCTGGCCGAGACGGACGGTCTCCTCGAGGAGTCTCGGGACGCCCTAGCCGACCTCGCAAAGGCGGGGGGAGAACCTCCGCCGGGCGCGGTCAACGCACTCTTCCGCGCGATCCACTCGCTGAAGGGCCTCTCGGCCATGATGGGGTTTTCCGGCCTGGCGGGGTTCACCCACGAGCTCGAGGGCCTTCTCGACGCGTTGAGGATGGGGCGGATCGATCTCTCTGGCGACGTCCTCGAGGTGGTCGCAGAGGCGCTGGAAGCGGTTGCGGTCACGGCCGGACGGATCCAGGCCGGAGAGCAGGACCCCGAGCTGCCGCACGGGACTGCCGCGAGGATTCGCCGTACCGTCGCCGCGGGACGTTCTCGGGATGTGGCGGATGACGGCTCCGGTCCCCGTCTTCCGCCCGACGTAGACCGGATGCTGACCGACTACGAGCGTCACCGGCTCCGGGAAAGCGCGAGGAGAGGGAGACGACTGGCGTTCTTCACGCTGGAGCTGCCAGTCGACTCCTTCGAATCCGGGCTCAGGAAAGCCATGGACGAGGTCGCCCGAAGCGGGGAGCTCATCGGGACGTTTCCGGGAGGAGGGGGGAGGGACCCCACCCGGATCGTCTTCCGACTCCTCGGAGGGTTGCCCCCGGAGACGCCGCTCGACGTCGTGGCATCCCTGGCCGGCGCCTCGTCCTCCGAGCTGCTCGAGTGCGGAGGGACCGCTCTCCAGGGAGAGCCGGCCGCGCCTCTACCCACCCAGGTGCCGCTCTCTGTGCGGGCAACGGGTGGGACGGTCCGCGTCCCGCTCGAGAAGCTGGAGCAGCTCGTGAATCTCACCGGCGAGCTGGCGTTCTCCCGCTCGGCGCTGAAACGTTCGCTGGGAAAGGTTCTTTCGTCGGCCACCGACAGGACCGCCCGGTTCGAAGCGCAGAAGGCGTTCGCCGATCTCGATCGGACGGTGACGGCCCTCGGGAGGGCGGCTCTGGCGACTCGGTTCGTCCCCGTTGAGCAGCTGACCGCGAGGCTATCCCGCGTGGTGGCCTCCATGGCTCCGTCTCTCGGGAAGGAGCTGACGTTCGACGTCTACGGGGGAGAGACCGAGGTGGATAAGGTCCTCGCGGAGGAGCTGGCCGATCCGCTCCTTCACATCGTCCGGAACGCGCTCGACCACGGAATCGAGCCACCCGGAGAGCGGGAAGCGCGCGGCAAGCCCCGGGCCGGCCGGCTGACGCTCATGGTGGAGACGAGAGGGCGGATGGTCGTCTTCACGCTCGCCGACGACGGGCGCGGAATGGAAGGAGAGAAGCTCATCCGGCGTGCGCGGGAGAAGGGCCTCCTGTCTCCCTTCGAGCCCGATCCACCCGACCCGCTCGAGCTCGTCTTCCTCTCGGGCTTCTCGACCGCCGAGAGGGTGAGCGAGGTCTCGGGACGGGGTGTCGGTCTCGACGTGGTGCGCGCGAACCTCGCGAAGCTCAAGGGCAACGTTCGCGTCACCTCGACGCCGGGACGGGGTACCACCTTCGAGGTGCAGGTGCCGATGACACTCGTCCTGGTCGAGTCCCTTCTCGTCCGAACCGAAGGCTTCTACCTCGCGTTGCCGACCTCGGGGGTGCGTCGCGCATTTCGCGCCGATCCCGCGCGGGTCGAGCGCCGGGGAGAGACGGCCGTCATCGTGGACGAGGGGGAGCCGCTGCCGCTCTTCTCGCTCGCGACCCACCTCGGGCTGGGATCTGTCGGAGCCGCGATGGACGACACCGTCGTCGTGGTCGAGCAGGGGTCCCTGCGGGCGGGTTTCACCGTCTCGTCGATCGAGGGGATGGAGGACGTCATCGTCAAGCCGCTCGCAGACGTCATTCCGCGGAGCCGCGAGGTCACGGGCGCCGCCGAGCTGCCGGGAGGAAGCGTCGCCCTCACCGTCGATCCGGGGCTTCTACTGGAGAGCGCGCTCCCGCGGGGCCCGTCCAACGGAGGGAAGAGATGAGCCCGGGAGCCGGAGAGGCGTATCTCGTATTCCGGGCCGGGGGCGAGCGCTTCGGACTGGCCGTCGACCGGGTCCAGGGCGTAGCTCGAGCGCGCCAGATCGTCCCTCTTCCCGGCGCCCCCCCGGAGTACGCCGGCGTGACGTTCGTCCGAGGTGAGCCGCTGGGAGTTCTGGACGCCGTTCGGGCGCTCGGATGTCGTCCGGAGGCCGCCGTTCGGATAGGCGGAGCGGGGGGCGGATTCCTCGTGATCCTGGAAGGGGAGCGGCACGCCTTGCTGGTGGACCGGATCGAGTCGGTCGAGGAGATCCCCGCCGAGGCGTTGACACCCGCTTCGGCAGAGAGCGGGACCGTCCGGGGGATCGTCTCCTCCGGCGAGTCGGCGCTGAGGATCGTCTCCGTCGACGAGGTGCTCGGAGGGGGAAAACGGTGAAGGAAGACCTTTCCGGACCGCTCGGCTCGCTGGCCGCCGATGCCGGGGCGTCGGAACCGGAGGTCCGCTGGCGGACCGCGGCCCTTTTGGCGGACATTCCGGGAGAGGATACGGAGACGCTGCTTCTTGGGCTGCTGAAGGACCCCGACTACCGGGTCCGCGAACGGGCTGTGGCGGCTCTCTCGAGCCGTCTCACCGACCGCGTGGGGGAGGCCTGTCTCTCCGCTCTCGGCGACGAGGCCGACGCGGGGCACCGAGCGGCGGCCATCGCGCTTCTCACCTTGGCCGGGCGCCCCGGGATCCGGTTCCTCCTCAGGACCTTGGAGAGCGCGTCGGTGGACGTCCGGATCGCGGGGGCCATGAATCTTCCTTCGGCCGGCATCGCGCAGGAGGCGGTCGGCGCTCTAACAGCGGCTTTCGAGAGGGAGAAGGACCCGAACGTCCGTGCGGCGCTCTTGGTGGCGCTGGGCCGGACGAAGCGGCGCGAAGCGGTGGCCTCTCTCCTCCCATTGCTCGAGCACGGGAACGTCTGGATGAAGGTCCACGCTATCGAGGCCCTGGGGGAGATCGGCGACCCCGACACATCGGGGTTTCTGATCGCTCGAATCGCCGACCCGGCCCTCCGCCGGGGCGCGCTCCGGGCGCTCGCGAGGCTCGGGACCTCGAGACCGGCGGACGAGCTGGCCCGGATCGCTGCCAAGGAGGGGCCGGACGCCGACCTCGTCCACGCGCTTCGGAGTGCCCTGGAGGCGGGGACCCCGGAAACCGTGGCGCTCGTGAGGGGCTTGTGGCCCGGGGCGTTCGACGCCCTCGTCGAGATCCTCGCCTCCGACCGCGCCTCGCCGGCGTCGCGCAGCGATGCCGCGCACGTGCTCGTCATCCTGGACCTCCGGGGAGCCTGTCTCGAGATCCTGCGGGCCGGACCGTTCCTGGACGGGTTCTCCAGCCTCGGGCACGTGACCCGTGCGCGGATCGGTGAAGCGCTTCACACTGTCCTTCAGAGCGAGGACCCCGAGCCGGCCCTCGTCGTCGTCGAGCGAGCGGTCGAGCTGGACGTGCCGTCCCTCCTCGCTCCGCTCCTGGTACACCCGGCGGCGGCCGTTCGGGCGGCCGTCCTGAACAGCTTGCCGCCCGGAACCGCGCGACTCTCCGATCTGATCGACATCCTCGCGGAGGAGGATCCCGAGACGTCGCTTCCGGCGGCCCTCGCCATCGCGGCGTCCGCGCCCGACACCCCCCCGGATCGGCTCGAAGCCCAGAAAAAGGCCCTGCTCGACCGGGCCGGAGGCGCCGACGGGCCCGGAAGGATCGGGGTGCTCCTCGCACTCGGCGAGGTGGACGGGCCGGATGTCGACGCAGCTCTCGGCCGGGCGATCGAGTCGCCGAATCCCGAGGTCCGGACCGCCGCCGTCAGGGCGGCCGCGAACCGCCC
>CALFNC010000477.1 GCA_937902605.1 uncultured Acidobacteriota bacterium
GAGATATTGGCGTGACTGGAGTTCAGACGTGTGCTCTTCCGATCTGGATACATCAACGCCGACCCGAAGACCCAGGCGGCCAACCTCAAGGGGGTCTTCGCCGGCGGCGACATCGTCACTGGCGGGGCGACGGTCATCCTCGCGCTCGGCGCAGGACGGCGGGCGGCCCGCGCGATCGAGAAGTACCTGAAGACGAAGGAGTGGCCGGTGGTCCTCGAGGACGAGGTGGCCGCCCCGGCGGCGCCGGCCGTCGCGGCCGCCGCGGCCTGCTCCAAATGCCACCGCCCCTTCGAGGCGGGCGACGACGAGCACATCTGCTGCGCCGGGGAGCGGCTCACCTGGACCTGCGCCTCCTGCCAGAAGGTCTCGGAAGGGTTCGCGTTCCCCTACGGCCTCTGTCCGGCCTGCGGCGGCCAGCTGACGCACGGCCATGACACGAGCATCGAGTCCGAGGCTGCCGTCGAGGCGATCCGCGAGGCGTTCGAGATCGAGCTGGGCGGGCTCTCCTTCTACGAGCGGGGGGCACAGGAGGTCGAAGGGAAGGACCCGGACCTTGCCCACCTCTTCCGGGAACTGTCGGGGATGGAGAAGGGGCACATGGAGATCCTCGCGCGGCGCTACCACATCGAGGCGCCCCGCGACCTGACCCCGAACCTCTCTCCGGCGCAGGTCGCCGTCTTCGCCGGCACCGAGCTGAAGGACCTTTCGGGCGCGGCGCTCCTGCGGCTGGCCGTCCACCTCGAGAAGCGGGCCCGGGCCTTCTTCCTCGACGCCGGCATGAGATTCCCGACCGGGTCGCCGGAGTGGAAGCTCTACCGCGAGCTCGAGGCCGAGGAGCGCGAGCACGTCGACCTCTTGTCGACGGTCCTCTCTCGGATTGTGGCCGACAAGCCCGTTGTCATGTAGCCATGTAGTCATGTAACGGAGATTCCGGCTCGCCGCTCCGGCCGCCCGGTGTCCCGTTCCGCTAGCATGAGCGGCGAATGAGGGTCTCCGCGTGAAGCTCGCTCTCCTCGCCGACATCCACTCGAACCGGGAGGCGTTGGAGGCGGTCCTGGCCCACGCAAACGAGCGCGGGGCCGAGCGGTTCCTCTTCCTCGGGGATTACGTCGGGTACGGCGCGGACCCGGAGTGGGTCGTCGGGACCGTCATGGACCTGGTCGAAAAAGGCGCCGTCGCCATCCTCGGGAACCACGACGCGGCGGTGAAGACAGGCGGCGCCGGGATGGATTCTCCCGCCCGGACCGTCATCGAGTGGACCCGGGGACAGCTCGGTGCCGAGCATCGGGCCTACCTGGCCGGCCTCCCGCTCGCGTGGGAAGAGGCTGGGCGCCTTTTCCTGCACTCCGAGGCGGCGGCGCCGCGGAAGTGGACCTATGTGACCGACGCGCAGGACGCCGCGCGGAGCATCCGGTCGACGAGCTGCCGCGTCACCTTCTGCGGCCACGTCCACAAGCCGGCGATCTACAGCATGACCGAGATGTGGAGCAGCGTGTCGGAGATGTGGAAGACGACCGCGTTTCGCCCGGTGGCCGGCGTCCCCGTGCCCCTCCTGCCGCAGCGGCGCTGGCTGGCGGTGATCGGCTCGGTCGGGCAGCCTCGGGACGGCGACCCGTCGGCGACCTACGCGATTTTCGACTCCGACCGGAAGGAGCTGACGTACCACCGGGTCCCGTACGACTTCGACGCCACCGGAGAGAAGATCCGCGCGGCAGGACTTCCCTGGATGCTCGCGGAACGCCTCCGGAAAGGGCAGTGACCATGATGCACGGGC
Source organism: uncultured Acidobacteriota bacterium (assembly GCA_937902605.1). Taxonomy (GTDB): domain Bacteria; phylum Acidobacteriota; class Thermoanaerobaculia; order UBA5066; family UBA5066; genus CAIMWE01. The sequence continues at coordinate 1,775 of CALFNC010000477.1, forward strand.
GGGTTCATGCGGGACAGACGGTCGACGGGTTCCTCATCGGGGAGCTGATCCACCAGGGAGGCATGTCGACCCTCCGGGCGGTGACGCGTCCTGACATCGACGTGCCCGTCCTGATGAAGGTGCCGAAGATCCTCGAAGGGATGGACTCGGCCGCCATCGTCAGCTTCGAGATGGAGCAGATGATCCTGCCGCGCGTCTCGGGGGTGCACGTCCCGAAGTTCTTCGCGGCCGGCGACTTCGCCGTCCAGCCGTACATCGTGATGGAGCACGTCCCGGGGAAGACGCTCCTCCACAAGCTGGACGACCTCCCGCTCCCTTACGAGGAGGTCGCGGCGATCGGGACGAAGGTCGCGACCGCGATTCACGACCTCCACCGTCAGCATGTCATCCACTTCGACGTGAAGCCCTCGAACATCCTCTTCCGCGCGACGGGAGAGGCGGTGCTGATCGACTTCGGCCTCTCCCGGCACGAGCAGCTTCCCGACCTCATGGCCGAGGAGTTCCGCATCCCGTACGGGACCGGTCCGTACCTGGCGCCCGAGCAGATCCTGGGCGTGAGGAAGGACCCGCGCAGCGACCTGTTCGCCCTCGGCGTCCTCCTCTACTTTTTCTCGACGGGGACGAGGCCGTTCGGCGACCCGAAGAGCAAGCGTCAGCTCCACAAGCGCCTCTGGCGAGACCCGGTCCCACCGCGCAAGCTGCGGCCCGACTATCCGCTTTGGCTCCAGGAGATCGGCCTGCGCTGCCTGGAGATCGACCCGGCCCGGCGCCACCCGTCCGCGGGCCAGCTCGCATTCGACCTGTCGCATCCGGGACAGGTGAAGCTGACCGTACGGTCCGAACGGCTGAAACGGGATCCCTGGACCGTCGCCATCAGGCGACGGTTCAACCCCCACACCGAGGAGCTGGTCGTCAAGAGCGCGGCGACGGCGACCCATGTCTCGACGGCGCCGATCGTGGCCATCGCCCTCGACCTGTCCGAGGGGTCGGAGGCGCTGGCGGAGGCCCTCCGGGAAACGGTCCAGCGGGGCCTGGAGCGGCTGCCCGACGCCAGGTTCGCCATCCTGAACGTCCTGAAGCAGCACCGCATCGCGCTCGATCAGAAGCTCGACCAGGACGGACAGAACAAGCACCTGATGAGGCTGGTAGAGCTGCGCCACTGGGCCCAGAAGCTCGACGTGACTGCTCATCGAATCAGCTTCCACGTCCTCGAGTCGCCTGACCCGGCCGCGGCGATCATCGACTACGCGGAGACGAATGCCGTGGACCAAATCGTCCTCGGCGCCCGGACGAACTCGATGCTCCGGACGATTCTCGGGAGCGTCTCGGCCGAGGTGGCCGCCAAGGCCCCCTGTACCGTCACGGTCGTCCGGCCGCGGCGCAGGGTCAGCGGTGCCGACGAATCCTCGAAGGTTTGATCCCTACCCGGTCAGCTTCCGGACCAGCGCCCGCCCCACGAAACGGACCTTGTCGCCGAGCGGAAACCGCTTCAGGACGGTTTGCACCACGCCGGCGGTGAAGCGAGTCCTCTTCGAGTAGTCGATCCGGACGTCGATGACGACCGGCTGACCTCGAGCGGCCGTGGCGAGCGCCTCACAAATGCCGTCGTGGATCTCCCCGTTCGTCTGGATGGAGAGGAAGCGGGACCCGGTAGCGAGGGCGATCCCGTCGAGGCGGACCTCGCCGAGGATCGTGCACGTCTTGCGGTTGTAGGGGATCTCCTGCCCCTGAGAGATCTGCGACAGCTCTCCGTCGTGGAAGACGAAGATCGCGACGCCGGCATTCTCGGCGGTGGCCGTCAGCAGCTCTAGGCCGGTCATCAGGAACGCCCCGTCCCCCACGATGCCGGCCACCTGTCGGCCGGGAGTGGCTAGCTTCGCCCCGACCGTGGCCGGCACGCAGTACCCCATGCAGTTGAAATCGGTCGGCGAGATGAACGTCCTCGCCCGGCGCGTCTCCCACAGCTCCGCGGCTAGGAACGTGTGGTTCCCGTCGTCGACGACCAGGAGGCCGTCGTCAGCGAGCTGGCGGCGAAGCTCGTCGAAGAAGAGAGCGGGATTCACCCGGTCGGTCTTGTGATTCAGCCACTCGGCATGGTAGGCAGCGCGATCGGTCGCCAGCTGAACGGCGACGTTCGTGGCGCGGTCCGAGTTCGGCTGACCGGTCGCCTCGAGGCGCTCGCGGATCGCCCGGAGCACCGAGCCCGCGTCGCCCTGGATGGCAACCTTCGCCGGATAGTTCCTGCCAAGGACGGTGCCGTCGATGTCGACGTGGACGAGGTTTTCGGGGACCCTCGCTCCGAAGCTGCCTGTCGGAATCTCGCCGAACCGCGTCCCGACCGCCAGGAGGCAGTCGCAGGAGCGGAAAGCGTGCTCGGCGGCCGGTACCGCCGCGCGGGAGAAGCCCATTCCGGCAAAGAGCGGATGGTTTCCAGGAAACGCGCTCAGCCCCTGCAACGTCGTCGAGACTGGCGCCCCGAGGAACTCCGCGATGCGGGCCGTCTCCGCCACGGCATCGACCGCCCCCCAGCCGACGAAGAGGCCGGGGGAGCTCGCCGACGCGAGCAGGCCGACCGCCTCGTCGACGAGGGAGGGGGCGGAAAGGGATATGGGAGCTGGCTCCTCGAACGGCGGGAGCAGGCCGGTCTTTCCCTGAAAAAGCTGGACATTGACGGGGACCTCGACGAAGACCGGCCCCGGACATCCGGATACGGCGGTCCGGTAGGCCTCGAAGATCGTCGGGACGATGTCGCGGTGCTCAGTCACCTTCCAGGACTTCTTCGTCAGCCCCGCCAGGATCCGGTGCTGGTCCAGCTCGTGAAGCTGGTACGAGAACGGGACGTCGGTCCGTATCCCGCCGGAAATCACGAGCATCGGGATGCCGTCCAGGAACGCTTCACCGATCCCGCTCATTGCGTGGGTCAGCCCGGCGGCGGGGACGATCACCAGGACGCCGATCCGCCCCCCGGACGTCCGGCTGACCGCGTCGGCCATGAAGGCGGCGCCGGCCTCGTGCGTCACGAGGATCGGCCTAATCCGCTCCGACCGGCTCAGCTCGTCGTAGATCTCGGTGTTGTGGACGCCCGGGATCCCGAACGTGAGCGAGACGGGCAGCTGTTCCAGGGCGTACCGGACCAGCCACGCCCCCGAACGGGTCCTGCTCATGCCCTCCGGCGCTCCGTCAGAAGATCTTCCAGAGGAGTCCGGCCGTCGCGGTCCAGTAGTCGCCCTTGTAGGCCCCGGACGTGGCGGATGGCAGGTTCTGCGGGTCGATGTTCAGGAACACGTAACGGCCATCGGCGTTGAGGATCACGTGCTTGCTGAGGTGCACGTCGATGCCCGCGCCCGCGTGCGTGCACCACTTGCTCGTGTTGACCGAGCCGGTGACGTTTCCGGTTCCCTCCAGCTTCAGGGAGTTGTAGGTCCCTCCGCCGAGGACGTAGAGGCCGAAACCCGGAAATTTCATGAGGTAGAGCATCGCCGACGCCTGAATCGGAATGTTCTTGACGTCGACGCCTCCGAGCGAGGAGACGTTGTAGGAATCCGAGTAGTACGACCCCCGGACCTCGGCGGCGAGGATCCAGATGAGGTGGGCGCGTATCTGGGCCCCGCCGAGGAAGAGGTCCGTCTTCCCGTCCCTGCTGTTCATGACGCCGCCGTGGATCCCGAGGTCCAGGCCAAAGGTGTCCGAGGCGGCCGCGGGTCCGGCCGGGAGGGCGCATACCGCGAGAATCAAGCAGGCGATCCGCATGGCTGATTTCATCTCGTCGACTCTCCTTTTCAAGAACGGCTTCGGGCCGGCGCCGGTCCGACGGAACCCGGAACCGGACGGGAGAGATTAGATCAGAACCTGAAGAGGAGCCCCTAGAATCGGTCATGCCTTCCACACGAAGACTCCTCGGGCTTCCGGCCTCCGCCGCGCTGCTCTCGGCGTTCCTCGTCCTGTTCCTTCCGGCCCGGGCCGTGCGGGCGGCCGGGGGCTTCTTCGACGACCTGCCACGGAAGGGGTACATCCGGGACGATGTCTCCCTCGACGTCCTAAGTGCCCAGGACGGAGCGCGCGCAGTGGTCGCGACGATCCGCTACATGCGGCTCGTCCTCGACCCAGGGCGGCGGGACGTCGTCGCCGACTTTTGGCCGGAGCGCCAAATGGTGATGGTCCAGCTAGCATCGGGCGGCAACCTCGTCTTCGAGCGCCTCGGGAAGCTGCCGGCCCCGAAGGACCCGCAGGATCTCCAGCCCAGGGGCCGCATCGGCCTCGAAGGGGGCACGGCGATCGAACTCTTCTCCCGCTCCGGAAGCGGCGGTCCGGCTGGAGGGGCTGGCGCTCGAAGCCTCTGCGACTCGCTCGACACCCTCCTCCGGTCGGGGAACCAGGAGATCCCCCTCGCGAAGGCGGATCTATCGTCGCTGACGGTCCGGGACGCGATGGCGAAGTTCGTGGAGCGGACGCTCTCGCCACGCGCGCTGGGAATGATCGCCGAGACCGTCCCGGTCCTCCTCGCAGCTCAGACGCAGGGGATTCCGGCGGGACCGCTCGAGGTCCTCGAGCTCCTCTTCCCGGGCCGGAAGTTTGTCGTATCCGCCCAGAGTCTGTCGTTTCGAGTGGCGGCCGGCGCGCCCCTCAACCCTGCGGAAGGGTCCTGGCGGACCGTGACCAACGCGCCGGAGATGCTTCCGGGTGCGCCGCTCTACTGAGGACCGGACGATGACGCGAAGCCTCCTCGTCCCCCTTGTGTCCCTTGTCGCCATTGCCCTCTCCTTCCTCGGCGTCTCCCTCGTCGCCTTGGCCGCGCCGGTAGTCGCCATGACCCGCTTATCGGACGGTGGCGCCGTGCAGGTCTCCGTCGTCCTTGCGTCGGAAGGAACGGGGGCCGCTGCGACCATCGTGACCATCATCGAGGGGCCGCGCGGCGGGAGGCTCTTTCTGAAGCGGTCGCGGACCCCGTCCGGCACCGTCCTCCACGAAATGTGGCTCGGCTCTCCGCCGGTCGTCGCATTCACGCGCGGCGGGGGCGAGGGAATCTTCCTCGAGTTGGGCGGTCTCTCCCTCCGGTTCTAC
>CALFNC010000478.1 GCA_937902605.1 uncultured Acidobacteriota bacterium
GGAAGTGCTGACCGAGCCGGGGACGCCCCGACGCACGCCTTGACGGTGTCACGACGCGCAACCTACCATCAAAAGGGAGGGCGACAGCGAGAACCGCTGGAGTCGCTTCAAAGCCGGCGCCAAAAGCCGAGCACCAAGGAGAACAGACAAGATGTCCGCAAACGTCACCGAACTCACCGAGGCTACCTTCGAGTCGTCCGTCCTGAAGAGCGACAAGCCCGTCCTCGTCGACTTCTGGGCGGTATGGTGCGGGCCGTGCCGCCAGGTGGCTCCAATCGTCGAGTCCCTCGCGGAGAAGTGGGGACCCAAGGCCACGGTCGCAAAGCTGAACGTCGACGACGTCCCGTCGGTGGCCGAGAAGTACGGAATCATGTCGATCCCGACGCTGATGCTCTTCAAGAACGGGCAGGTGGTCGAGCGGGTCATCGGCCTTTCTCCCCAATCCTCTCTCGAGAAGAAGTTCGAGCCTCACTTCGGATAATTGACCGGGGGGGCCGGCCCCGGCATCACCCTCCGGGCGATCGGCCCGTCGGGTCCCTCCACGTAGAAGACGCGGACCCTCGTCCCGAGGACCGGTCTCGTCTCGAGAGAGGTCGCCTCATCGATCCGGAAGGCCCGCCCGGTCTCGCCGACCTCCGCCAGGATCAGGTACTGGCCCCGTTCGAATTTCACGCACGCACCCGCCGCCCTCAGATAATGCGGAGGCGTCGGGGTCGGCGTGGGCGTCGGAGTCGCCTTCGACTTCTTCTTCACCTTCGTCGCGGCCTGGGCCGGCCCGGACCCGTAAGCGGCGAGCGCGGCGGACAGGAGAAAAACGGCGAGCCTCGATCGCATAGCGGGGCGGAGGATAGCCGAGGCGACGGCCTCCGGCACTCCGATTGCTCTTTCCCAGGTGGAAGGCGTTCGCGGGTGCCACTTTGGCGTTAGCCATACCTGCGGGAGCTTTCCCAGGATGCCGTTTCGTCGCGCCCCGAGCGCCCGCCGCGGCTGCCGATACGAGACTGAAACACCGAGAAGAAGAGAGAACCGATGACGACAGGTACCGTGGGATTCGACGCCGCTGCCCTGAACGAGAAGATCCGGGAAAAGTCGCTCCAAGTCTCCGCGCTGCTGGCCGAGATCCGGAAGGTGATCGTCGGCCAGGGGGCCATGGTGGAGAGGCTTGTCGTCGGACTCCTGGCCGACGGGCACGTGCTCCTGGAGGGGGTCCCAGGCCTCGCGAAGACGCTCGCCGTCCGGACCCTCGCCCGCGGCCTCGACGCGTCGTTCTCGAGGATCCAGTTCACCCCGGACCTCCTCCCCGCAGACCTCGTCGGGACGCTCGTCTTCAACCCGAAGACCCAGGAGTTCGTGACGCGGAAGGGCCCGGTCTTCGCGCACATCGTGCTCGCCGACGAGATCAACCGCGCCCCCGCGAAGGTCCAGTCGGCCCTCTTGGAGGCGATGCAGGAGCGCCAGGTGACGATCGGGGACACGACGTCGCCCCTCCCCTCGCCGTTCCTGGTCCTCGCAACGCAGAACCCGATCGAGCAGGAGGGGACCTACCCGCTCCCGGAGGCCCAGGTCGACCGCTTCCTGATGAAGCTGAAGGTCTCCTATCCCGCGAAGGCGGAGGAGCGGCAGATCCTGGAGCGGATGGGCGAGACGACGGAGGGCGAGGCGTCCGCCCAGGTGCGTCCGGTCCTCGCGCCGCCCGCCATCCGCGAGCTCCAGGCGCTCGTCCGGCGGCTCTACGCCGACGAACGGATCAAGAGCTACCTGGTGGAGCTGGTCTCCGCCACGCGCGACCCGAAAGCCTACGGCCTCCCCGATCTGGCCGACTTCGTCTCGTGGGGCGCCTCGCCCCGCGCCACGCTCGCCCTCCTGGCCGCGGCCCGCGCGCACGCCTTTCTCCAGGGCCGCGGCTATGTCGTCCCGGAGGACGTCAAGGAGATCGCGCCCGACGTGCTCCGGCACCGGGTCCTCCTCAGCTACGAGGCCGAAGCGGAGAACGTGACCAGCGACCAGGTCGTCTCGCGGATTCTCGAGCGCGTCGAGGTTCCCTGACCGTCCGATGCTGCCCCGCGAGATCGCGAAGAAGATCCACCGGATCAGGATCCGGACCAACCGCCTTGTCAACGCCGGGCTGGGCGGCGAGTACCACTCGGTCTTCCGGGGCCGTGGGATGGAGTTCTCGGAGGTGCGGGAGTACGTCCCCGGCGACGACGTCCGGTCGATCGACTGGAACGTCACCGCCCGAACGGGCGTCCCGCACGTCAAGAAGTACGTCGAGGAGCGCGACCTCACCGTCCTCTTGGTCCTTGACCTCTCCTCGTCCCAGGAGTTCGGCTCGCGCTATCTGACGAAGCGGGACCTGATGGCGGAGCTGTCTGGCTTCCTCGCATTCGCCGCGGTGAAGAACAACGACCGCGTCGGCGCCCTCCTCGTCACCGACCGGATCGAGCGCTACCTTCCCCCGCGGAAGGGCTTCGACCATGCGCTGACGATCGTCCGCGACGCGCTCCACCTGAAGACGGCCGGGACGGGGACCTCTCTCGCGCTCGCGTTCCGGAGCGCGGCGTCGCTCTTGAAGCAGCGGTCGGTCATCTTCCTCCTCTCGGACTTCCTCGACTCCGGCTATGAAAAGCCGCTCCGAATGCTGCGCCGGCGGCACGACGTCGTCGCGATCCCGATCGCCGACCCCGCCGAAGGGGCGATCCCCGATCGAGGGCTGGTCCGCCTCCGGGACGCCGAGACCGGGCAGACCGGAGTCTTCGACGCCGGCGACCCGGAGTTCCGCACGCGATGGGGCCATGCGATCGGCGGACCCTTCCCCAACTGCGCCGCCCTTTTCCGCTCCGCCGGCATCGACTCGATCCCGCTCCGGACCGATCAGCCCTACGAGCGGCCGTTGGTGAAGTTCTTCAAAGAGCGGGAGCGCCGGAAGGGAGCGGGCCGGTGAGGCGCGCCCTCGCCTCGCAGATCGCCATGGCGGCGATCCTCGCCGCCGGCGTCGCCGGACTTTCCGGAATCCCCGCGCCCCTTCACGGCGCCGCCGCCCCGGAGATTCGTTTCACTTCCTCGCTCGACCGGACCGAGGCTGCGCTCGGGGACCGGGTGGTCGCCACCTACCGGGCCCACGTCGGTACGGGATGGAAGCTCGAGCTCGACGCGCTCGTCTCCCCGAAGCTCGAGGGGAACGTGCAGGCCGGCACGACATTCGACTTCGCCCAGCCGCTCCTCGCCCGAGGCCCCGGAAAGGGAACCGACGAGGCCGACTGGACCCTATCGGCCCCGTTCACCCCCCTCGT
>CALFNC010000479.1 GCA_937902605.1 uncultured Acidobacteriota bacterium
GCCTCGCGAGTTCCCGCGACGGCCCTCCGCGGCGCGCTCGTCGCGACGAACCGCGCGACGATCGACCTCGTCGGCCCTTTCGACGAGGGGTATCGGCTCTATTACGAGGAGAACGACTGGCAACGGAGGCTACGCGTACTCAAGGGGCGGCTCGTCTACGTAGGCGGGGCGCACGTGGCCCACCTCTACAACCAGAGCGCGCGGACCGAGCCGAGGGCGGGCGGCTGGTTCGCCGCTTCTGAACGCCGGTACTTCCTCTCGCACTTCGGGGAGTCCGGCCGGACCGCGCTCGAGGCGCTTCGCTCATCGCCCGAGGTCGAGCCCGAACGGCGGCTGGCGATGCTCGACGACGCGCGGCTGCGGATCCCAGGCCCGCGCCCGGCCGAGACGCCGGTCGTCGTCTCTCCGTCGCCCGCGTTCCGCCCCGTCCTCCTCGCGGCGATTCCGGCGGGCGAGGCTTCGTGGCAGCCTGGGAAGGAGATCCGGGAAGCGATGCGCGGAAGCCGGTGGTTCGCGCGGGCCGTCGACCCGGGCACGCTGGAGGTCCTCGCCGAGGGCGAGCTTCCGGTCAGCTGATCAGGGCTTCTTCTCGAGGAATGCGCGCAGTTTCCACCAGGGGGTGAAGAGCCTCCAGGCGAGGGAGTTCGTCATCTGGGTCACGGTGGCGTCGAGCCGGTCGCGCTCCTCGCGGACGCGCTCGAGAGCCGCGGACAGCTCCGTGCGCTCCGCCTCCCATCGCTCCCGGTCGAGCCGGGCCCGTTCCCGTTCGGCGGCCCGGTCGCCCCGTTCCCTCTCCAGGGCGGACTCGACGTCGGCGAGGCGGCGCCTCTGGTCGGCGAGGAGGTGATCCCGTTCGGCGAGGCTCCGCCGGCTGGCCTCGAGCTCCTGCTCCGACTGCACCAGCGACTGACGGACTGCCGCCTCGCGGTGGGACCAGGCGACAACTTCGTCCTCGTGGAGGTTCACGAGCGCCATTTCGGCCCGGGGCGTGTGGAGCTTCCAGTGCTTGCGGAAGAGCGCCTCACGCGCCCGCTCGGAGATCTCTCCCCGCCAAGGAGAGACGGAGGTGGCATTCGTCGTGTCGTCCCTCGTCCGGTAGAGTGTCGTGACCTTCTCGATCCGCTCGATCCTCGTCAACCGGGAGAGGCGGATCAGGAAATCCCAGTCCTCGTAGAGGTCGAACGCCTCGTCGAACCGCCCCACCTCGAGGAACAGCGAGCGCCGGTGCATCAGGCAGAGGAGTGGGATCGTGTTCGAGAAAATGAGCCGCTCCAGATCGAAGGGACACTCGAAGACGGGCTCCCGGCCGGTCTCCCGATACGTCCCGTCCTCCTCGAAAACGTGGTGGACGATGAGGGTCGCGGTGTACGCCGCCTGGAACCGGTCCTGGCCCTCCAGCGTTCCGACGAGCGTCTCGATGTGATCGGGGAGGAAGAGGTCGTCGTCGTCCAGATAGGCGATCCACGTCCCTACCGCGGCGTCCACACCCGCGTTCGCGGCCCGCGCCCGCCCATGAGGAGGGCCCGGCGAGACGAGCCGGACCCGGAGACCGCCCACGTCGAGGTCTCCGCTCCCGAGCGGCGTGTCGGAGTCGTTGACGACCACGACCTCGAAGTCGCGAAAGGTCTGGGCGGCCAGGCTTCCGAGCGCCTCGCGGAGGAGCTCGGGGCGGTCTTTCGTGCGGACGACGACGGAGACGGCGGGAGGGACGGGGCGCGGCCCCTGGGGCGATTCCACTCGAGACCAGTCTCTTCGTGCATCGCGGGGGTGTCAAGGCGAGGCGGGCCGGCCTCCAATCGCCGATAGAATGGCCGGAGATGGTGCGCCGATCCCAGCCGGGCGGTTTCCCCGAGAGAGACCTGATCCCATACGAAGCATCCCGTTTCACGGCGCGAAGGGCCGTCGTCCTCGCCCCCCACGCCGATGATGAGGTGTTCGGCTGCGGGGCGGCGATCGCCGCGCTCCGCGAGGATGGGGCGGACGTCCGGGTCCTCGTGGTGTCGGATGGCGCCGGCGAGGAGCCCGATCCGGCGCGTCGGCGGGAGATAGCCAGCATGCGGTTGACCGAATCGGTGGCGGCCCTTTCTCACCTCGGAGGGGCCGACGTGGAGTGCGGTGGATTCCCAGACCGGGGCTTAGGCGAGCGGGTGGGGGAGATCGCGGCATGGATCACCGCCAGCGTCTCCTCCGGCGCCCCGGACCTGGTCCTCCTCCCGTCGCCCGTGGAGATCCATCCGGACCACCGGGCCGTGGCGGAGGCGTTCCACGCGGCTTGCCGGAGCCCGGAAGGTGCAGCGCTCCGCATGGCTACCGTGGCGTTCTTCGAGATCTCCCAGCCGATCCGCCCGAACTTCCTCCTCGACGCGACCCGTTACGTCGAGGCGAAGGGGCGGGCGATGGCGGCGTTCGCGTCCCAGCTCGGCGGTCACGACTACCCTGCTTTCGTCCGCGGCCTGAACGCATACCGCCGGATGACACTTCCCCGGGAGGTGGCGGCGGCGGAGGGGTACTTCGTTCTTTCCGGCCAGCGTCTCGCGGAATCGGAATTGGAGGACGTGGCCGGGTTGATCGGTCCCGCCCGTCCCCGAAAAGGGAGGCAACCGGTTTGCATTAAGTTTTTTCGGGAGGCCGTCATGAAAGCGCGAAAACTCCTTTCCGTCCTCTTTCTGGGGCTGTTGACTGCCGCCCTTGTGCCGGCGATCGCGGAAGCGAGAGGCGCGGGTGGCGGAGGGAGCGGGGGTCACGGGGGTGGCGGTAGCGGCGGGCACGGCGGCTCCTACGGCGGCGGCCACGGCTCCTACGGCGGTGGCCACGGCGGCTACCGCGGCAGCGGTCGCGGCGGCTACTACGGCGGCGGCC
>CALFNC010000480.1 GCA_937902605.1 uncultured Acidobacteriota bacterium
GTTCAGACGTGTGCTCTTCCGATCTGTTCGCGACGAAGAGTCAGACCATGGGTCTATTCGTCGACGAGGAGCTCACCGGCCGCTTCAAGGCCGACCCGAACTACTACGCGAATTTCCGCGCGAACGTCGAGAAGGCGACAAAGGCAGACCTGAAGCGGGCGGCCGAACGTCTCCTCCAGGCCGACTCCGCGACCGTGCTGGTCGTAGGGAAGAAGTCCGACCTCCTGAATCCCGACCCGAAGCACCCGATCCCCTACCCCTCACTGACAGGCGGGAAGCTGACGGACGTCCCATTGCGCGACCCCATGACGATGAAGCCCCTCGCGGCGCCCTCTCCGGCGAAGTAGCGCCGCGTCCCAGGAGAACTCGATGCGCCGTTCGCCACTCCTCGCCCTGGTCCTGCTGCCGCTCCTCTTACCCGCCCACGGAGAGGAGACGAAGGGACGGCTGACGCTCGACCGGATCACCGCCGACCCGCCCTTGGCTGGACGCGAAATCCGTAGAGGGAAGTGGCGCGACGCGCGGCGCTTCACCTGGCTGGTCCCCGACGAACTCGGCCCGAAGGGGCGGGTCGCGCTCCACCAGTTCGACTCCGTCACCGGACGGACCGCCAAGCTCCTTGACCCCCCGCCGGTCCCCGCGGGATCCGGCGGAGAGCCGGGGGACACGAAGACGCTCTCGCTCTCCGGCTACGAGTGGAATCCGGCCGGGACGGCGCTCGTCCTGAACGGAGAGAACGACCTATGGCTCCTGGAGATTTCCACCGGAGCCGTCAGGCGGCTGACCCGTGACGACGGCGCCGAGGAGTACCCATCCTTCTCCCCCGACGGGTCCCGCGTTGCCTTCGTCCGGAAGAACGACCTGTGGACGGTCGACGTCGAGACCGGGAAGGAGACCCGCCTGACGACGACGGGGGGGGAGCACGTTCTGAACGGCCGGCTCGACTGGGTCTACGAGGAGGAGCTCGCGGGACGCCGGAGCGGTCGGTCGTATGAGTGGGCGCCCGACTCGAAGGCGATCGCGTATCTCCGCCTGGACGAAACCAGGGTTCCCGAATACCCGATCGTCGACTTCCTCCCGGTCCACGGGCAGGTCCGGCCCCAGCGCTACCCGAAGGCCGGCGACCCCAATGCCGTCCCTTCCCTCCACGTCGTCTCACTCGACGGGACCGAGACGGCGGCGGCTCGGCCGGTTCCGGACGACGTCTACATCGGACCGGAGATGAGCTGGACGCCCAACGCGAGCGCCGTGGCCTGGGTCCTCGTGAACAGATCCCAGACGCGGGTCGAGTTCCGTCTTCTCCCGCGGAACGGAGGGTCGTCGCGGACGATCCTCGCCGAGGAGGACCCGGCCTGGATCAACGCGATCGAGCCCCCCAGGTTCCTGCGCGACGGCTCGTTCCTCTTTCTCTCGGAACGGTCTGGGTTCCTCCACCTCTGGCGCGGGAGGATGGACGGGTTGACCCCGACGCCGGTGACGACCGGGGCCTGGATGATCGACCGGGCATGGGAGGTCGACGAAAAGGGCGGCGCCGTTCTGTTCAGCGCGACCGAGAAGGACCCCCGCGAGAGACACGTCTACCGGGCGCGGCTCGACGGAACCGGACTGACGCGGCTGACGAGGGGGCGTGGCGTCCACGTCCCCGTCTTCTCGCCCGGGGCTACCCTGTTCGCCGACACGTTCTCCGACGTCGAGACGCCGCCGGCCACCGCAGTCGTCCGCGGGAACGGGACCGTCCTCGCGACGGTTCACGTATCGAAGGGCGAGTGGACCTCCTACCGCCTGGCCTCGACCGAGTTCCGTTCGTTCCGGGCGCCCGACGGTACCTGGCTCCACGCCCGGCTCGTCCGGCCGGCCGACTTCGACCCGTCCCGGAAGTACCCGGTCATCGTCTCCGTCTACGGTGGGCCGCACGCACAGGTCGTCCTGGACCGTTGGGGAGCGACCTCCCTCTTCGATCACCTTTGCGCGGAGAAAGGTTTTCTAGTCTGGTCGGTCGACAACCGCGGCTCATGGGGGCGCGGACACGCATTCGAAACGCCGCTCCTGAAACGGACCGGAGAGACCGAGCTGAACGACCAGCTCGCCGGGGTGGCCGAGCTCCGCAAGCTGCCATTCGTGGACGGCTCGCGGATCGGGATCTACGGCTGGTCATACGGCGGCTATGTCGCGCTGTACGCCGCAACACATGCGGGCGAGACATTCCGGTGCGCGGTCGCCGGAGCTCCCGTCACCGATTGGAAGTACTACGACTCGATCTACACCGAGCGGTACCTGAAGCTCCCGTCGGAGAACGCCGCCGGATACCGTGACTCCTCCCCCCTGGCGGCCGCTGACCGGCTCGGCTCGAGGCTCCTCGTCCTCCACGGGACCTCGGACGACAACGTCCACCTCCAGCAGACG
>CALFNC010000481.1 GCA_937902605.1 uncultured Acidobacteriota bacterium
GACGTCGTCTTCCTGCGAGCCCTCGTCGACTCGATGCGGAGCGACCTCGACCGGCTCGGCCGTCTCGAGTGGCACCGGGAGGAATGCGAGCGCCTTCTCCGCTCCCCGCTCGACGGACGGGAGAAGGACCCGGAGAACGACTGGCGGATCAAGGGGACGAACGCGATGACGAGCCGCGAGCGAGCGTTCGTCCGCGCGCTCTGGGAGATCCGCGAGGCGCGTGCCCGCGAGCTCGATCGTCCCCCCTTCCGTGTCCTGACCAACGAACGCCTCCTCTTCGCGGCCCGCAGTGGTACCCGGGGAGAGACCGCGGTCGACGCGCTCTTCCCGGGACGGCCTCTTCCGGCCGCGCTCGCGACGGACGTGGCTGCTGCCGTCCGGTCGGCGGCCGCCCTTCCCGCGCCGTCCTGGCCGGGACCGAAACGCGGGGAGGTGTTCGCTCCTGACCCCGCGCTCGAGAAGGAGGTCGCGCGCCTCAAGGACCGGCGCGACGCGCTCGCGACCTCCCTCACGCTCGAACCGGGCTTCCTGGCGAGCCGCGCCGTCCTGACCGCCGCCGCCCGCCTCGTACTGAGGACCGGACGGCTGGAATCAGAGGCTCTCGTCTCCGAGGCAGGTCTCTCGCGGTGGCGCGCCGAGCTCCTGGCTTCGGCCGGGCGAGAGTAGCCCGCCTCCTCAGTTTTTAGGCTTGTCGACAGGCTTCTCCGGCGGCTTCGTCCCCGACTTCCCCGACTTGTCCGGGGCCTTCGTCGTCGGCTTCATCTCGACGGGAGCTGGGGTCACCGTGACCGGTGCGGTGTAGTAGGCCGCCGCTTCGTCCGAGACCTTGATCACCGCCTCCCGCTTCAGCTTGTCGAGGTATTCGGCGAGCTTCTTCGGAAACTGGGTGTCTTGCTCCTTCTTGAGGATCTCCGCCTTCACGTCGGCGAACGGCTTGTAGCTGACCGCCCTCTTGTCGATCACCTTCACGATGTGCCAGCCGAACTTCGTGGCGATTGGGTCGGAGATCGCGCCCACCGGAAGCGAGAAGACGACCTTGTCGATCTCGGGGTTCAGCTCGCCCTTCGAAACGAATCCCAGGTCCCCCGCCCGGTCCCGGGTTCCGCCCGAAGAGTAGCGCGGGACGAGGTCCTCGAACTTCGTCCCGGCCTTCAGCTTCTGCGTCACCTCGAGCGCCTTCGCCTCGCCGCTGGCGTCCCCCCGTGGGATCAGGATCTCCGAGATCCGGACCTGCTCGGGGATCCTCCACGTCTCCTTCTCCCGCTCGTAAGCGAGCCGCAGGGCGTCCTCTCCGAGGTCGATCTTGCTGTGGACCTCGCGCCCCACGACCCGCTGCACCGCCAAGGAGTGGCGGAGTTGCTCGCGGAGCTTCTCCACCGTGAGCCCGCTCGTGGCCAGCGCCTTGGCGAAGTCCTCGTCCGTCGTGACCTGGTTCTGCTCCTTGAGCTTCTTGATGTAGTCCTCCACCTCCACGTCGGTGGTCGCGAGGTCTAGCTCCCGGGCCCGGTCCTCGAGGAGGGACTCGTTGACAAGCTCCTCCATCACGGTCTTCTTCGTCTCGAGCGCCTGCTTGTCCGAGAGCGGCTTCCCACTCTCCTGAAGGTTCTGGCGGACGCGCTGGTCGAAGGTGCTCTGCGTGATGATGCGCGCGTTGACCCGGACGAGGATCCGGTCGATCACCTCGCCCGCGAAGAGATCCGGCGCGAGGACGAGCGCGAGGGCCAGAAGGAGGAACGGAGCATTACGGGTGCGCTTCACGGGCCGGAGTCTAGCGAATCCAGCTCAACGGCGGTTCTCGGGAAATTTTGGGAATGCCCCAATGTAAGTGAACGGGACGTGCTCCTCCAGCACCGAGACCGGGTGCGCCTGCTTCGCCTCGGCGAGGATCGTCTCGACCGCGGCGCTGCTCCGTTCCTCGGCAAGGGCGAGCCGGAGGGCCGGGGCCTCCTCCTCGAACGTGCCCTGCCCCGCCTCCCGCCGCTCTTCCACGCGGAAGATGTGGAAGCCGTGCGGGGCCGGGATGACCGGCGTCATGGCGCCAGGACGCAGGCCCCAGATCGCCTTCTGGAACTTCGGGGGGAGGTCGGCCTCGGCAAGGAACCCGAGGGACCCGCTCGTCGCCGCATTCGGGGCGACGCTGAGCGAACGGGATACCTCGACCCACGGTTCACCCCGATCCAGGCGCTGGCGCCCATCCTCGGCCTGTCCCCTCGTCCGGAAGATCAGCTGCGACACACGGACGACGGGAGGCCCCGGCCCCTTCGCCCGTCGCGCCCCCCACTCCTTGCGAAGGAGAGCTTTGTCGATCTCCGACAGCCGCGCCCGCCGGCCGATCAGCTCCCGGCGGCGATCGGCCACCGTTGGCCCGTCCACCTTCGGGACGGCCTCCTCCACGGCACGTTCGATCAGCTTCTCCTCGAGGAGCTGGTCGAGGAGGCTCGAGGCGACCCTCGGGGAAACGCGCTTCGCGTCGTCTCCCGCCGCTTGCCGGATGTACGCCGCCACTTCCGCCCACTCGACGGGCCGGTTCCCGATGAGAGCCACCACGGTGCCGCGCTGGGCGCTCCCCGATTTTCCCTTGTCGCACCCTCCGGCAGCGAGCAGCGCCGCCATGGCTGCTACGAGCACAGCCACGACACACGCGACCCTCCTCACGGCAGCACACCCGCCCGCGCGATCGACGCCAGGAAGGCCTCGGCGCGTGACGGAATCGACGCGGGGTCGTCGCGAACGCCTTCGAAGGCATTCAGGACACGGAACGAATCGGGCCCCGACGCGGTCAGATCCCCCTTCCGGAGGGCCGACAGGATCCGTTCCGGGTCGACGCGGTGCTCCTTCTCGAGTGTCGCTGCCAGCTCGGTCCCGCGCCGGTGGAGCGCCTTCACGCCGAGCCGCTGCGCCACGAGACGGAGTCGGGCGACGGCGAGGAGGCGTGCGAACTCGGGCGGGGGAGCGCCGTACCGGTCTTCGGCCTCGCGCGCAACCCGCCCGAGCGCGTCGGCGTCGGAGGCCGCGGCGACCTTCTTGTAGAGGGCCATCCGGAGATTCTCCTCCCCGATCCACGCCGGCGGCAGACCGAGCGGGATCCCGAGCTGGATCGTCACCTCGCGCGTCTCGGGGACCGGCTCCCCCTTCATCTCCGCGATCGCCTCCTCGAGGAGCTGGACGTACGTCTCGTACCCGACGGCGTCGATCTCACCCGACTGCTCGCCTCCGAGGAGGTTCCCCGCCCCGCGGATCTCGAGATCCTTGGCCGCGATCCGGAACCCCGCCCCAAGATCCGAGAACTCCTGGATCGCCTTCAGCCGGCGCCGCGCCTCGTCCGTCAGCGGCATCCCCGGCGGAACCAGCAGCCAGCATGACGCCGGCTTGTCGCTCCGGCCCACTCTTCCGCGGAGCTGATAGAGCTGAGAGAGGCCGTAGAGGTCCGCACGGTCGATCAGCATCGTGTTGGCGGAGGGGATGTCGAGGCCGTTCTCGACGATGGTCGTGGCGAGGAGAAGGTCGGCGGCTCGCGTCGTGAACGCGCGCATCGCCCGCTCCAGCTCCATTTCCCCCATCTGGCCGTGGCCGGCGACGATGCGGACATCCGGAACGAGCTCGGACAGCTTCTCGCGCCATGCCCCGAGCGACTCGACGCGGTTATGGACGAAGTAGACCTGCCCCCCACGGTCGATCTCCGCGCGGATCGCCTCGCGGATAACCTCGTCGCTCGTCTGGACGACGTGGGTCGCAATGGCCAACCGGTCCTTCGGGGGGGTTTCGATCACCGAGAGGTCGCGGATCCCCGCCAGGGAGAGATTCAGCGTCCTGGGGATCGGGGTCGCCGACATGGCGAGGACGTCGACCTCCGCCCGCCACTCCTTGATCCGCTCCTTCTGGGCGACGCCGAAGCGCTGCTCCTCGTCGATCACGAGGAGCCCCAGATCCCGGAACGTCACGTCCTTCGACAGGAGCCGGTGCGTGGCGATGACGACGTCGAGGGTCCCCTCGGCCAGGCGCCGGACCACCTCCTTCCGCTCCTCCGGAGGGCGGAAGCGCGAGAGCAGGTCGATCGTCACTGGGAACGCCGCGAAGCGCCGCTTCAAGGTCCGGAAGTGCTGGTCGGCCAGGATCGTCGTCGGGCAGAGGAGCGCCGCCTGCTTGCCGTCCAGGACGCTCTTGAAGATCGCCCGCATGGCGACCTCGGTCTTCCCGTACCCGACGTCCCCGCATAGGAGGCGGTCCATCGGTTTGTCCGACTCCATGTCTCGCTTGACATCGCGGATCGCCGCGACCTGGTCCGGCGTCTCGGTGAACTCGAATGCCTCCTCGAACTCCTTCTGCCAGGGCGAGTCCTTCGAGAAGGCATGCCCCTCGGCCGTCGCCCGTTTGGCATAGAGCTTCAGCAGCTGGCCGGCGATGTCCTTCACCGCAGTTCGGACGGACGCCTTCCGCTTCGCCCAGCTGGCGCCGCCAAGGCGGTCGAGCGGCGGGGAGGCTCCGTCGCCCGCGCTCGCATACTTCTGTATCAGATCGGAAGAGCGTCGTGTAGGGAAAGAGTGTAGATCTCGGTGG
>CALFNC010000482.1 GCA_937902605.1 uncultured Acidobacteriota bacterium
CCCGACGTAGAAGAGGACCTGGTAGGCGAAGAAGAGGGCGGTCAGCGCGTAGCCGAGGAGGAGGCCGCGGAAGACGCTCCTAGTCCCGAGCGCGCGGAGCGAGAAGATCCGGCCGAGCGCCGGCGCCTTCGGGAACGTCTCGCGGGTCAGCGGCTCGCCGGCGGCGACCAGGAGGATCAGGAGGACGGCGAGTGTCACCGCTCCGCCGACGCTCCCGAGGACCGACCGGGCGACGGCGCTCCCCCACCCGTCCGAGGTGGCGTAGTCGAAGAGGGAGACCGGCAGCTCGTTGAGCGAGGCGGCGAGCTGGAGGACGAACCCGGCGCCGCCGAAGGCGAGGGCGGTCCCCCATCGGACGTCCCGCCGCCGGATCCTCTCGACGACGACGGCCACCACCGCCAGGCCCGTCAGGAAGAGGGCGAGCGTCGCCACCGAGCCGGTCGCCCCGTTCTTCGACCGGAGGAGCCGGTACTCTTCGCTCCATTTCTCCGGCACCTTGTAGAAGCGGACGCAGCGCCCCACCTGGTCCCCCTGAAGCTCGACCAGGTACCGGAGCGCCCCGTCCCCGTGACGGACCTCCAGCGACTCGAAGACGAAGGTCCGATCGACCCGCGAAGGGCGCCTCTCCGCCGTCGCCTCGACGAACTTCATTCCCGGTCCCGACGGCTCCTTCCCGAAGACATCCCTGAAAGCCGCCTCGGCGATCCGCCGCCCCCCGGAGTCGCCCGGGTCGGCGGCCGGGGCCTTCTCCGGGAGGAGCCGCCGCCAGGCGGTCACCTCGCCCGACGGGGCGACGTGGACCGCATACTCCAGCTTCTCGAGCGGACGGACGAATCGGACCGACCAGCGCCAGACCGGGACGCGGGTGCCGTACTCCTCGCTGGCGCGCGCGAGCCCGAGCGTCCTTTCGAGGTAGGTCTTGGCGTCGTCGTCCTGGTCGAAAAGGACGAGCGGGCGCATGCCGGAGAGGTCGAAGCCGCGCGCCGAAAGCGCCCGGGCAGCGATCACCTTCGCCTCCTCGCCCGTCACCCGGAAGTCGATCGACGCCTCGGGGAAGGCGCGGAAGAAGCCCCAGCGGACGATCAGCCCTCCCGCCAGGATAGCCAGAAGACACGTCGCGGCGTGGAGGAGGTCCCCGCGCCGCGGCCGGAGGATCGGGTCCGTCATGCCGGCAGCTTACCGGCTAGGGGTTGTCCCGCGATGCCGTCAGGCCCCCTTTTAGAACTTCCAGCTCTGGAGGATGTGCATGTAGTTTGCCCGCTCGTACGCCTTCGGGTCGGGGCAGGCGAGGAGGTCCATCGAGCCCCTCATCTGGTCGAGAGACTCGTAGTCGTGCTCCTCCAGGAACCGGGCCATCTCGCCGCGCAGGACCCGGAGGTACTCGGGCCCACGCTGTAGCAGGGCCGAGACGAGCTGGACGGCGTGCGCCCCAGCCATGATCGCCTTGATCACGTCAGCCGGCGTGTGGACGCCTCCCGTGACCGCCAGAGACGGGCGAACCCGTCCGGAAAGGATCGCGAGCCACCGGAGCCGGAGCGGGAGCTCGAACGACGTGGAGAGCTGGAGCGACCGTTCGACCTCCAGCTCCTCCACGTTGATGTCGGGCTGGTAGAAGCGGTTGAAGAGGACGAGCCCATCCACGCCCGCCTGGTCGAGCTGCCCGGCCAGATTGGCTAGCGACGAGTAGAAAGGGGAGAGCTTGACGGCGACGGGGATCGACACTTCCTTCTTGACCGCCTTGACGACCGAGATCATCCGCTCCTCGACGGCGTCGCCGCGCGTCTCGACGTCGGTCGCCAGGTCGTAGACGTTCAGCTCGAGAGCGTCGGCTCCCGCCTCCTGCATCAGCTTGGCGTACCGGAGCCAACCCCCGCGCGTCGTCCCGTTGAGCGATGCGATGACCGGGACGCGGACCGCCTTCTTGAGCTTCCGCAGCTGCTCGAGGTACTCGTCGGGCCCGAGGTGGAAGTCGGGCGGGTCCGGTAGATAGGAGCTCGCCTCGCCGGACGAGTTGGCGTGCGTCTCCGTGGCGCGGACCGTCGCGACCTCCTCGCCGGAGATTTGCTCCTCGAACAGGGAATGCATGGTGATGGCCGACGCCCCGGCGTCCTCGAGCCGCTTGACGCGGGCGAGGTCGTCGACGAAGGGCGAGGCCCCGGTCATCAGGGGGTGGGCCAGGGTGAGTCCGAGGTACTTGACGGACAGTTCCACGGCGCGCCTCCCTCAGTTCGCTTTGTCGGTTGCGGGAAGGGTCGAAGCGGGTTTCGCCTCTTCCGCCTCCACGAGTGGGACGGTGAGCGCCGAGAGCTGCCGGTAGACGGCGACCTGCTGCAGGGCGCCCTTCCGGGCGGCTTCCTGGAGGTACTTGAACCGGACCGGGTCCTGCTTCTCGACCATCCGGAAGCGGGTCTCGCCCTTCTGGTAATCGGCCACCGAGTTCGTCGGGGCGCCGGAGTCGAGCGTGAGCGGAGGCTGGCCGGCCGCAACCCGTCTCGGGTCGAAGCGGAAAAGCGGCCAGATCCCGGAGCCGACCAACAGCCTCTGCTGCTCGAGCCCGTAGGCCATGTCGTAACCGTGGGCGATGCAGTGGCTGTACGCGATGATGAGCGACGGCCCGGGGTACGACTCGGCCTCGATGAACGCCTTGACCGTCTGTGCGTCCTTGGCGCCGAAGGCGATGCGGGCGACGTAGACGTGCCCGTAACTCATTGCCATCAGGCCGAGATCCTTCTTGGCGGTGCTCTTCCCGGCCGCCGCGAACTTCGCGGCCGCACCGAGCGGCGTCGCCTTCGACTGCTGGCCGCCCGTATTCGAGTAGACCTCGGTGTCGAGGACCAGGATGTTGACGTCGCGGTTCATCGACAGGACGTGGTCGAGGCCGCCGTAGCCGATGTCGTAGGCCCAGCCGTCGCCGCCGACGATCCAGACGTTCTTCCGGACGAAGTAGTCGGCCACCGACAGGAGCCGTTTCACGTCGTCGCCGGACGCCTTTTCCAGCTTCTGACGAAGGGCCTCGACCCGATGGCGCTGCTCGGCGATCGCTCCTTCCGTCGACTGGTCGGCGCCGATGAGGGCCGTCACCAGCTCGTCGCCGAGGGCTGCCGACATGTTCTTCGCGAGCTCCGCCGCCTCGCGGGCGTGCGAGTCGATCGCGAGCCTCATGCCGAAGCCGAACTCGGCGTTGTCCTCGAAGAGCGAGTTGGACCAGGCCGGGCCGCGTCCCTCCTTGTTGACGGCGTAGGGGGTCGTCGGGAGGTTGGCGCCGTAGATCGACGAGCAGCCGGTGGCGTTGGCGATGAGCGTCCGGTCGCCGTAGAGCTGCGTCATCAGCTTGAGGTAGGGCGTCTCGCCGCAGCCGGTGCAGGCGCCGGAGTACTCGAAGAGCGGCTCGAGGAACTGTGCCCCCTTCACTTCGCTCGTCTTCACCTTCGTCCGGTCGACCTCGGGGAGGTCGAGGAAGAAGGCGTAGTTCTCGCGCTCGGTCTCCCGGATCGGCCGCTGCGGCGCGATGTCGAGCGACTTGTGCTTCGGGTTCCCCTTGTCCTTGGCCGGGCAGACCATGACGCAGAGCGTGCAGCCGGTGCAGTCCTCGGGAGCCACCTGGACCGTGTACTTCTGCCCCTTGAAGTCCGCCGCCTTGAAGTCGACCGACTTGAACGTCTTCGGGGCGCTCCCGAGCAGCTTGGGGTCGTAGACCTTCACGCGGATCGCCGCGTGCGGGCAGACGAGCGCGCACTTGTTGCACTGGATGCAGATCTTCTCGTCCCAGACCGGGATCTCGACCGCGATGTTCCGCTTCTCCCACCGGGCGGTCGCCAAGGGCCAGGTCCCGTCGGGCGGGAAGGCGCTGACCGGCAGGAGGTCTCCCTTGCCGGCGGCCATCACCGCCGTCACCTTCTGGACGAAGTCGGGGGCCTCGACGGAGACGATCGGGGGCCGCATCACGGTGGCGCTCGCCGCCGCCGGCACCTTGACCTCAGAGAGGTTCGAGAGGGTCTGGTCGACCGCCTCGCGGTTCCGGCGGGCCACCTCGGCCCCCTTCTTCCCGTAGGTCTTGTCGATCGCGTGCTTGATGTGCTCG
>CALFNC010000483.1 GCA_937902605.1 uncultured Acidobacteriota bacterium
TGCCAACCCCCGTTCCCCCGGAAGTCCTCGCCGCTGCCAGGGCCGCCGCCGAGGACTCGCTCGTTCGGTTCGCCGCCGGAGACACCAGCGTCACCGACGAGGAGGCGCTCGCCTACAGGAACCTCATCCACGCTCTCAAGCTCTCGGGTGTCCGCAGCCCGGTGATGGAACTCATCGATCGCGCCGGCTCGCCCGGGAACTTCCGCACGGTGTAGCGCTCCCTCGCCGGGGCGCGGGCCCGCCAGCCAACGGCAGCTTCTTCTCCACCCGGGATGCGAGCTTCGGCGCCAGATTTTCCGGGTGACGCCACCGCATTCAGGACCTCGGCTCTTCGGCGGGATGTGCGGGGCCACGAACCAGGACGACGACCGATTTCGGCTTGGCCAGGTACGTCAAGGCATCGAGCCGGGTTTCCGCGCCGGGATCGCAGATATCCCGCGGGCTCGGCAAGGAGGTGTCGAGAACGAGAAACCACTCGTCGGGACGTCCCTGCATGAGGTGAAACTCGGAATCCTCGTCTCCCATGTGGATCAGGACGTAGAGATCGGCGTCGTTCTCCCTGACCCCGGCCAGAAAGAACGAAAAGGATTTTTCGCCCACCTCGTACCAGCGAATGTCGTCCCTCCAGAAGCGGCTTCGGCAGAGGGACCGGTGATCTTTCCGGAACGCGATCATCCTCTTGAAGAAGCGGAGAACGTCGGCGTGCACCGTTTGGCCGTTCCAGTCTACCCAGCCGGTGGGGTTGTCCTGGTTGTACGGATTGTTGTTTCCCCCCTGGGAGTTGAGGAACTCGTCGCCCGCGCGGAGCATCGGCGTGCCGTTGGACAGAAGGAGAAGGGCTGCGAAGCTCTTGGCCAGCCTCTTCCGCCGCTCGACGACGGCTGGAGGAACGTCCTCGTCCCCCTCCCAGCCGCAATTCGTGCTGAAGTTCTCCGCCAGCCCGTCGGTGTTCCCGTGACCGTTGGCCTCGTTCCGCTTCCGCGTGTAGCTGACCAGGTCGTACAGCGTGAAGCCGTCGTGGCAGGTCACGAGGTTGACGCTCTGGTAGGGGTGGAACGCCACCGGCAGACCGTCCGAGAACAGGTCATCGCTTCCATACATGCGAAGCATGGCCGCCGCGGTCATGCCGGCATCCCCCCGGACGAAACGACGGATGTCGTCCCGGAACCGGTCGTTCCACTGCAGCCAGGCGAGGCCGGGGAAGCATCTCCCTAGTTCGTAGGCCCCCGCGGCGTCCCAGGGTTCG
Source organism: uncultured Acidobacteriota bacterium (assembly GCA_937902605.1). Taxonomy (GTDB): domain Bacteria; phylum Acidobacteriota; class Thermoanaerobaculia; order UBA5066; family UBA5066; genus CAIMWE01. The sequence goes on from CALFNC010000483.1 coordinate 1,247, forward strand.
GCGATCAACCGGATGTTCGAGAGGTCGGGATCGTCGCCGATCCCGCCGATGATCGGCGGGTCGCCGAGGTTCAGCGAGCCATCGGCGTTCCGGGTGAAGGTGGAGGCGAGGTCGAACCGGAACCCGTCGACGTGCAAATCCTTGGCCCAGTACCTCAGGCTGTCCAGAATCATCGTCCGGACGTAGTGGTTGTTGCAGTTCAAGGTGTTGCCGGTGCCGGAGAAGTCCTCGAAGGGGTGGTCCGGATCCTGCGACTGCATGTAGTACGTGCTCGCGTCGATCCCCTTGAAGCTGTAGACAGGACCGCCCCGGCCGCCCTCGCAGGTGTGGTTGTAGACGACGTCCAGGATGACCTCGATCCCCGCCTCGTGGAACGCGTGGACCGTCTTCCGGAACTCGCGGCGCTTCTCCCTGCGCTGCGCTTCCGCGTAGTACCCGTTGTGCGGCGCAAAGAAGCTGAGCGGCATGTAGCCCCAGAAATCTCCCCTGCCCGGCTCGAACTGGAAGACCGGCATCAGCTCGACGGCCGTGACGCCGAGCTCCTTCAGGTACGGGATCTTCTCGACGAGACCGCCGAACGTGCCCCGCTTGTCGGCCGAAACGGCAGAGTTCGGATTCGCCGTAAAGCTGCGGACGTGGAGCTCGTAGATGACGAGGTCGGCCTCGTGCCGCGGCCGCGGGTCCGGGCCCCAATGAAACTCCGTCCGGCAGGGGGACAGCATGCCGAGGGGGGCACGCCCCGCGTTGGAGCCCGGGCGTGCCGCCGCTGCGGGATCGAATTCGGGGGGGAAGAAGACGCCCCGGGCGTAAGGATCGAGCAGGACTTTCTGAGGGTCGAACTGATGCCAGTTGTACGGGCCTTCGGGCGCGGGACCGTCGACCCGGTACGCGTAGAAGGACGCTTTGCCGATGCGGGCAGCCGGAATGCGGCAGTGCCAGATCTGACCTGACTTGTTGCGGAGATGGTCGAAGTCGAACGAGTTGGCAGGGTGGACGAAGTCACTTTTCCGATAGAGGAGGAGGGTCATTCGGCTCGCATACCTCGAGTAGAGCGCAAAGTTGTAGGCCTTCTCTTCGGGGACCCAGGTGACGCCGAGAGGCCGCGGAGAGCCCTCGTCCGTCTCCCAGCTCATCTCCCCTCCGTAAGGGACGTACGGCTCGCGCTCACGGTCCCAGCTTAGACGAGCCGGCGTCGTTAGGCACCGAGCCCTGACGCAGTGTCCCCGGCCCCTTCGGACTCTTCTCAAACGAAATCCGGAAATGAAGGCGGTTTAGGCGGCTTTCCGCTCCAGCCCCAGCAGGCTTGGCCGCAGTAGGAGCGTGATCGCCCAGGCGAGCAGGACGACCGCGCCGCCGCCGATGGCGTTCG
>CALFNC010000484.1 GCA_937902605.1 uncultured Acidobacteriota bacterium
GAACCGGTCGGCCTCGTGCTCGGTGTACCGTGTGAAGGCGAACACCGCGGGCGTCAGGACGAAAAAGACGAGGCCGAAGATGAGCGAGAGGAGCGGCAGCGAGGCCACGTCCTGAAGGCTGTCGAATCCGAGGCGGCCCCTGAAGCGGGCGATCAGCCCATTGGCCGTCAGGTGCACCGCCGAGAGCCCCACGAGAATCAGGAGGCTGATCAAGATGACGAGCTGGCGGACGTGCCCCAGGACGTAGTGCCCCATCTCGTGCCCCATCACGAAGAGGACTTCCTCCGGCTTCAGCTTCTTGATCGTCGTGTCCCAGAGGACGATCTGCTTCGTCTGGCCGAACCCGTTCACGTAGGCGTTGACCGTCTTCGTGTCGACGCTCTTGTCGACCTCGTAGACCTTCCCACCGCTGATGCCGGCCCGGTCGGCGAGCGCGAGGATCTTCTGCTCGAGCGCCTTGTCCTTCATTGGCCCGAACTTGTTGAAGAGCGGGTCGATGAAGACCGGCGAAATCATCTGGAGGAGGATGACGAGCGGCACGGCGGCGATCGCGGTGTAGAGCCACCACCTCTTCGGGCTCTTCTTTAGGAGGAGGTACGGGATCCAGAGCGTGAGGGCGGAGAGGACGAGGCCGACGCCGAGCCCCTTGAACGCGTCGCCCCACCACTTCGAGGGGAGCTGGTCCGACAGCCCGTAAGCATGCGGCCGCGCGAAGCCGGTGCAGTAGGCCAGTGGGAGATCGATCACGAAGCCGACGAGACCGTAGAGGATGGCAAAGAAGGCGATCGTCAGAAACCATCGCCCTCCCGACAACCGTAACGCCAGCGTCCGGATCCGCGCCGAAAAGCCAGTAAAGAGGATGACCAGCGGGACCGCGAACCCCCAGAGCGTCTCGACCACCCAGAGCTTGTTTCCGCTCCGGTAGTACTTCAGGGCCTTCTCGGTCGGCTCCGGAACGGGGACGGGACCTGTCTCGGCGGCCGGAGGACCCGAAAGTCCCGGCGCGGCCGGAGCGGCCGGCGCCACTGTGGAGGGAGCCGCCGGAGCAGGAGTCGCTCCGCCGGCGGCCGACTCCTGGGCAAACAGGAAGGCCGACCCCGCGAGAAGGGTGGCGGCGACGAGGGCGAAGGCTCTACTGCGCATTTTCCCGACTCCCGGCCCGGCCTCTACCGCGCCCGGCCGCCCCCGTCCGGTCCCCACAGGTCCGCGCTGCCATTCCCGAATGTGAAGACTACAGACGCTATGCCGTACGGAGCCGGGTTCATGGAGGTCGACTGGACCTCTTGATCGCCATCCCAGACCGCCAGCTTCCGGAAGGCGAGGACGCCCGCCTCCAGCCGAAGCCACGCCCCGGTCGCGACCCAGATGGAGGCCTCGGCTCCCGCCCGGAGGCCCGTCATTCGGAGGTTCAGCTCGGACGGCTGGCCGGGAAACGCACCATCGTTGGCGATCCGGTAGAGGTTCCCATCCGCCCCGACGCGAAAACCGGCCACGAAGGAGGGGCTGACCTTCCCTTCCTCCACGGACCGCGACCCGAGCAGCGGGACGAGTTCCCATCCGGGGGCCATCTCCTGGGCGGAGGCCGGAGGGGCCATGAGACCGAAAGGCAAGGCGAGCGAAAGGACGAGCAGAAGATCGCGGAGGCCGGCCAAGCGTCTCATGGACGCATTCTCCCCGGAGCTCGCCCGCCTCCGCGAGGAAAATCCCGCGTTCAGCCCACGGCGGCGAGCGCGGTGAGGTAGTCGACGAACGACTCGACCGCGCCATCGAAGCCGGCCACCTTCGGGTTCGCCGACTCGATCACGTAGTACTCGTCCGGCGCGTGGGCGCCGTCCCCGTGCCCGAGACCGAAGTGCCCCGACGGGAGATGCAGCGGCTCGCCGGTGAAGACGCAGCCCGGGTACGAGCCGGCGTTCCGAGGCCAGAGGAGCGGGTCGAGGCCGGCCTTCCGGTAGACGGTGAACTCCGAACGGATGAGGGGAGCGTCGGCCGGGGAGGCCGTCGGGTCGTATCCGCCCGTCACGTTGACCTCGATGTCGCCGAACCCCTTCGCCGCGAGATGCGCCTTCAGCGCGGCAACCGCTCCTTTGTAGGTCATGTCGGGAACGAGACGCAGGTCGAGCTTCGCTACCGCCCGATGCGGCAGGACCGTCTTCCCGCCCGGGCCGGTGTAGCCCGCGACGAGCCCCTCGATGTTCACGGTCGGCGCGAAGCAGAACCGCTCCAGCGCTTCCCGCCACGAGGCGTCGTGCGCCCAGCGTTGGACCCCCATGAGCCGCTTCGCCGTCGCCTCGTCGAGACGGGCCGCCGCCGTGTCGAGCATCGCCTTCTCGGCCGCCGACGGCGCCTTCACGGCGACGGTGAGCCCTTCGATGGCCGGGTCGCCCTCCGGCGTGACGAGAGACGCGAGCGCCTGGACGAGGTGGAACGACGGGCTGTCCAGTCGCGCCCGGTTCGCTGAGTGGACGTCCTTCTTCGGTCCGCGGCCCCACTTCTCGCCGCTGGCGACCAGCTCCAGCTCGACGACCCCCTTCGCCCCGAGCGACACGACGACCGATCCGTCGGGGTCCTGTGCCGCCGACGGCATGAAGACCCCCATCGTCTTCGCGAGCGCCGCGGAGACCTCGGGCTTCGTCACGACCTGCCGGAAGTGAGGCGAGCCGATCTCCTCCTCCCCTTCTGCCACGAGCACGAGGTTCACGGGGAGCCTCTTTCCTGCTCCCCGGAACGCGTGGAGCGCGGCGAGAAAGGCCGCCTGCGGGCCCTTTTGGTTCACCGCCCCCCGCCCCATGAGGACTTTTCCGACGCCTGCTTTGTCGACGAGCGCCGCGCCGAACGGGGGAGACGACCACTCCGACGCCTCGACCTGCTTGACGTCGTACATGAAGTAGACGCCGACCGTCCGCTTGGCCCCGGCGTCCAGCGTCGCGAAAACGCCCGGGTGCCCGTCGGTCGGCACGATCGCCCCCTTCTGGAACCCGGCCTCCCGGACGAGCTGGACGAGCAGCTCGGCCCCCTCCTTCATCGCGCGGTTCTCGGCCGCGATAGCCGGCTGGCGGACCCAGTCCTGGAGCCGTTTCAGCGCCTCACCGTGGCGCTTCCTGACCTCAGTCTTCACGTCGATCGCGGGGTCGGCGGCCAGGGCAACGTCGGAGAGGGCGAGCGCGGCCGTCCCAAGGGCGATGGCTTCCAGGGCATCGCGGCGGGTGAGTGTCGTCATTGGCTGATCCTAGCCCAATCACGATGCCGTACCCCGCAAGACCGCGGCGTCACCCTCCGCCGGGCCATCCCGGAACGGACGAGGCCCGGCCGGCGCCTCACCGCTTCAGGGTCGTCGCGAACTCCTCGAACAGGACGTCGGAGTCGTGCGGGCCGGGGGCCGACTCGGGGTGGTACTGGACGGCGAAGACCGGGCGCCCCTTTAGCCGGAACCCCTCGCAGGTGCCGTCGTTCAGGTTCCGGTGCGTCAGCTCGAGGATCGCCGGGAGCGAATCGGAGTCCACCGCGAACCCGTGGTTTTGCGAGGTGATGGAGACGTGGCCGCTCCTCACGTCCTTGACCGGGTGGTTGACCCCCCGGTGGCCGAATTTCAGCTTGAAGGTGGAAGCGCCGAGCGCGAGGCCGAGGAGCTGGTGGCCGAGGCAGATCCCGAAGAGCGGCCGGCCCGAGTCGACCAGCCTCGCGATCGTCCGCGCGGCCTCTGGGAGCGCCGCCGGGTCGCCCGGGCCGTTCGACAGGAAGAAGCCGTCGAAGGGCCGCGGAGGTGAGAGCAGCTCGTCGGCCGTCGCCGTCGCCGGGAAGACGGTGACGTCGAGGCCCGACGCCGTCAGCTTCCGAAGGATGCTCCGCTTGATCCCATAGTCGACGGCCGCCACCCGGGGTGCCCTCGGCCGCTCCGGGGCGAAGGCGTACGACGTCCGGGTGCCGACCTCGAGGGCGAGCGCCGCGCCGGCCATCTGGGGCTGCCGCAGGATCTGCTGGAGAAGGTTCTCCCGGTCGCGCCCGTCGATGGCCTCCGTGGAGACGGCGCCGCGCATCGCTCCCAGGGAGCGGAGGTGCCGCACGAGCGCCCGTGTGTCGATCTGGTCGATCGCCGGGATCTTGGCGGAGCGGAGCGCCTCGCCCACCGTCCGCTTCCCGCGGAAGTTCGAGAAGCTCTTCGGGAAGTGGCGCGCGCAGAAGGCCGAGACCTGGATCCGGTCCGACTCGGCGTCTTCGCCGTTCACGCCGTAGTTCCCGATGTGGGAGGCGGTCATCGCCACGATCTGTCCCCGGTACGACGGGTCGGTCAACGTCTCCTGGTAGCCGGCCATCGCCGTGTTGAAGACCACCTCCCCGAAGGCGGTCCCTTCCGCGGCGGCCGAAAACCCCGGGAAGGCGCGGCCGTCCTCCAGCAGGAGGAGCGCCGCCCGTGACGCGACGCTCACACGCTCCTCCCCACCGCGGCGGCAATGGGACCGATCTGCGCCATCAGCTCCCCGAAGAGCTCCGGCGTCAGAGCCTGGGGTCCGTCGGAGAGCGCCTCCTCGGGCCGGTCGTGGACCTCCACCGCGAGCCCGTCGGCCCCGGCTGCGATCGCCGCGCGCGACATCGGGATCACCTTGTTCCGCTTCCCGGTCCCGTGCGACGGGTCGACCAGGATCGGGAGGTGGGAGAGGCGCTTGACGGCCGGGATGACCGAGAGGTCGAGCGTGTTCCGCGTGAAATCGCTGAAGGTCCGAATGCCGCGCTCGCACAGGACGACGTTCGGATTCCCCTCCGACAGGACGTACTCGGCGGCCAGGAGGAACTCCTCGAGCGTCGCCGCCATCCCGCGCTTCAGCAGAACCGGCTTGCCGGTCCGCCCCACGGCCTTCAGCAGCTCGAAGTTCTGCATGTTGCGCGCGCCGATCTGGAGGCAGTCGGCCCACTCCGCCACGAGGTCGACCGTGGCGGTGTCGAGCACCTCGGTGACGACCGGGAGCCCGGTCGCCTCGCGCGCGTGCGCCAGGATCCGGAGCCCTTCCTCGCCCAGCCCTTGGAATGAATATGGGGAGGTCCGCG
>CALFNC010000485.1 GCA_937902605.1 uncultured Acidobacteriota bacterium
GATCCCGGTCCCGTCGCGGATCATGACGATCTGCGACATCTATGACGCCGCCGGGTCCGTCGAAGCCGGCGCCGCGGGCGCCAGCAGCACGGCCGCCGCGAGAAGGGCCGACGGCGGCCTCAGCGAACGCCGCCGGAGGCCCAGACTCCCTCATCGATGAAGGTGCGGACCATCCACGGGTCGAGCAGCCCCTGGCGGGCCTCGTCTTCCAGGATCCCGAGAGACGCCTCCCGCGGAACCGCCTTCTTATAGGGGCGGTCCGACGCGGTGAGGGCGTCATAGATGTCGCAGATCGTCATGATCCGCGACGGGACCGGGATCTCGCCGGACCGGAGCCCGCGGGGATAGCCGGTCCCGTCCAGCTTCTCGTGGTGGGCGTAGGCGATCTCCGGGACCCTCCGTAGGTCCTGCGTCCAGGGAATCGACGACAGAAAACGGTACGTCTGCATGACGTGGCTCTCGATGGCCCCCCGCTCTGGCTCGGAGAGGCTCCCACGGGGGATCGAGAGGAGGACGAACTCGTCCTCGTCGAGGAGGGGCGAGACGACGCCCCGCCGGTCCTTCCAGGTCCGGGTCAAAAGGGCACGGAGCTTCCCTCCCGACTCGCGCGGGAGGACCGTCGGCTCATTCGCGCGAAGGATCTCCTCGAACTGCTCCTGCATCTCGCGGGCACGGTCGCTCCGGCTGACGTCCAGGAGCCGGAGGTCCTCGGCGACGGGCGCCAGGTGCGCGGCGACCAGCCTTTCCAGGAGGTCTCGGCAGGCGGCCAGGTCCTCCGACTGGAGGGCCAGGTCGAACCGGTCCCGGAGCCGGTGCGTCGTCTCCTCGTCCAGCTTCTTGGCCTTGACGAGAACCCGTTCGGGGATGGCGATCTTGCCGAAGTCGTGGAGCAGCGCCGCGGTCCGGATCTCGCGCAGCTCCTCCACGGAGAAGCGGACGTCGAAATACGGCCCGTCGTCAGCCCGGTCGACCAGTCGGGCCAGGGTCTCGGTCAGGCCGGCCACTCGGATCGAGTGTCCGGCGGTCGTCGGGTCGCGCTGCTCGACCGCGAAGATCGCCGCCTGGGCGAAGTCCTCGAAGAGCTTCCGCATCCCTTCCGTCAGGCGGCTGGCCTGGAGGCAGACCGCCGCCTGGGTCGCGAGCGATAGGACGATGGAGACGAGGTCGGCCGGGTACGCCTCGAACCCCGTTCCCGCCGGGTCGCGGCGGTTCATCAGCTGCAGCACTCCTACCAGCTCCCCCGCGTGGTCGCACATCGGGACGACGAGGACCGCTCGGGTCCTCCACCCCGTCTCGGTGTCGAAGGCGGCGTTGTGCCGGTAGGGGGATTTCTCGGGGATCCGGTATGCGTCGTCCAGGACCAGAGGCTCCTTGCGGAGCGCGACGAAGCCGGCCAGGCTCGACTCGTCCACGTGGACGGTCCTCTCGGTAAAGGCGAACCGGATCGCCTCGTTCTGCGCCAGTCGGAAGCGGAGGCAGCGGCCCGACGGGCCGTCCTCGACGAGATAGAGGCTACCCGCCTCCGACCGGGTGAAACGTCGGGACTCCGAGAGGATGCGTTCCAGCAGTCGTTCGACGTCGCGTTCCGCGGAGAGGGCGATCCCGATCCGGTTCAGCGAGGCGATCCGCTCATCAGCCTCCTCGAGCCGGCGGACCAGGATGTCTCTCTCGTCCTGGAGCGCATCAGCCGTCCCGGCGGGCGGGTCGACGGATGTCTTCAAGGTCCCTCCGTCAGCGCGGGACCAGCGTTGCGAAGATCAGGTAGGGGTTGACCGCGAGCCCCCTCTTCCAGTTGGTGTCCTGGTCGTCGTCGCGGAAGATCGCAAAGTGGAGGTGCGGTCCCCCGATGACGTGTCCGGTCGAACCAACCTCGCCGATCCGGTCCCCCTTCTCGACGTGGTCCCCGGCCTTCAGCCCCTTCTCGTGGCTGGCGAGGTGCGCATAGAAGAAGAGGTACTTTCCGCTCTCGTCGCGGAGGTAGACGACCTTGCCCCCCTTCTTGTCGCGACCGAGCCGCTCGATCGTCCCGCTGACGACCGCGACCAGCGGGGTGCCGCGGGGCGCCGGGAGGTCGATCGCGTGGTGCTTCCGGTGGCGGCCGCGGGAGTTGTAGAAGGAGTCCTTCAGCTTCTCGGGGGGAAACTGCTCGAGCGGCATCGGAAAGCCGCAGGCGAACAGCTCCGCCAGCTCCTCCTCGGGAAGGGAAACGGGCCGGCTGTCAGACTTCCGGACCACGAGGTCGGTGACCCGCTTGGTCAGCGACTTCCAGAACGACGGCTTCACCGGGTCGGCGAGGAGCTCCTCCGCCGTCGGCGCCGGCCGGTTCCCCGGCGGATCGACAAGGGCCAAGGCCCCGCCATCCTCCTCGTCGAGATCATCCGGATCGTCCTCGAGGGGAAGGAGCTCGGCCGTGTGCCGGCCGGGGGGAACGTAGTTGGTCCGCCTCAACCAGGCCAGGTCGGCCGCGTCGGCCGACGGGTAGCACTGGCCGTCCTCCGGATCGCGGAAGCGGCACATGTTGACGGCCGTGTGGAGGGAGGCCTCCGCCGGAGAGGGCGAGATGGCGGGGGCGCTGGCCGATGCCAGCACCGCGTCCGGATCCGCCGCCTCGGGGGAGGCGAACTCGGCCCCGCTGGCAGCGACCGCTCCCGTCAGGAGGAGCGCCGCGCTTAGCGCAGCAGGGAATCTCAGCTGACTCGCTCCTGGTAGGAATCGTCTCGCGTGTCGATCCGGATGACCGTCCCGGCCTCGATGAACTGCGGGATCATCACGGTGAGACCGGTCTCGAGCTTGGCCGGCTTGTAGGAGGCTGACGCCGTCGCCCCCTTCATCCCTGGATCCGTCTCGACGATCCGGAGGGCCACGGTGGTCGGCAGCTCCACCGAGACCGGGTTCCCGTCGTAGAAGTCGACGGTGATGACCGTCTCGGGGAGGAGGTACTTCATGGCGTCCCCGACGATCTCGTCATCCAGGCGGACCTGGTCGAACGTCTCCTGGTTCATGAAGTGGTGACCCTCACTGTCCGAGTAGAGGTACTGCATCTCGTGGGTGTCGAGGGAGGCCTTCTCGACCCGGTCCTCGGACCGGAACCGGTGCTCGTTCATCGCCCCGGACTTCAGGTTCCGGAGCTTCGCCTGGACGAACCCCCGGAGGTTGCCGGGGGTCTTGTGGACGACGCTGTGGGCCCGATGGAGCTCCCCGTTGTGGAGGATGATCATTCCGGCCCGGATCTCTGTCGCTGAAATCATTTGACCTTCAACACCAACGAGATGGCTTTCAATAGCTCTTCAACCGGGCGTGGCAGGGCCTTGCTCTGTCCCTGAACCCGGTCTTTGTGAGACGAGGCTAACCGACAAACGCCGAAAAAGGCAAGCGGGGCCTCCCAAGGGCGGCCCCGCGTAAGGAATCGGAAAAAAGAGGTTTCGGAAGTACCGACTACCGGTTTCTCATCTCCGGCCGAACCTCGTGCACGGGGGTCTCCTCATCGGCTGAGATCGCAAGATGGCCGAGCTGGAGACCGAAGAGCTGCTGCCATGCCTTCCGGTTCTCCGGCGTCCAGTAGGCCGCGGCGAAGTTGAGGACATCGTCCTGCGTCATGGCCATTCCGGTCGGGAAGCCGCCCGTCGTCGAGCTACCGTTGAAGAGGTAGACCGAGAGGTCGACCTGCGGGATGCTCGCATTGAAATTCTGGTTGATGAAGTTGATCGCTTCGTTCGCGACGATCGCGTACCCGAGCGACGTCGGGTGGACGCCGTCGTACGAGAAGAAGCCGCCCTGCAGATAGGCGCTGGTGACCGGCATCCCGCCCCACTCGCGACCGTTCGCCGCAAAGTCCGCGAAGAAGGCGCCCGTATCGAAGATCTTGTAGCCGGCGCCTCCCGCCAACGTCCGAATCTGCGCGTTGTATTCGGCGATCCGGGTCTTGAGTAGTGCGACCTCGCTCGGGTAGAGCAGGCCCGGCACCGCCACCTGCTTGCCGCCCAGATCCAGGAGGCCGCCGTTGTCCGGAAGCGGGTTATTGCACTTCGGCAGCGTAGGGGCCAGGGCGCAAGGTACGCCGTACCCGTACGGCATGGCATTGGCTGCCAGCAACAACGGGATGAGCGTTCCGGCCGGGACCGGGCCGGCCGGTACGCCTGACGGACAGCCCGTCGGGCCGAGGACGTAGATCGGATTGCCCGTT
>CALFNC010000486.1 GCA_937902605.1 uncultured Acidobacteriota bacterium
GTCATGTCGCGCCGACACCCGCCCGCTCGGCCAACGGACCGTGACACGGGTGGCCCGCTCGGCTTTGGCGAGGCCGAAGAAGAGCTTCTTCGAGGAGCTCGAGAGGAACGAATCTCCCGCGACCAGGACGCGGGTCTGGAGGGGAAGCCCCGGCGCTTCCACCGTGACGACGGCTCCGAGCGCGTCGCGCGTACTCCGGAAGCCGGAGGCCGCCCGGGGCGAGCCGGTGGCCGGAGCGTCCCCCTCGAGCGAGACGACGAGCGGACGGTGCCCGTCGGGGTTCTGGTTCACCCAGAGCTGGGGCGGCTGGAGAAAGCCGGCGGCCAGAAGGTCGGGAGCGCCGTCGCCGTTCACGTCCAGCACGACGACCCCGCGCTGGTTCCCTTCCGAGTCCAGGCCGACGATCCCGGCGACGTCCGCGAAGGAGTGCCCGTCGAGGTTCGCGTAGAAGCGTTTCGGGACATGCCCCCAAAGCGAGTCGTCACCCCAGTCCCCCGGCGGCGTTCCGTGCTTCTCCATCTCCATCCAGTTCCTGGACATCGCGTTCCAGAAATCGTTCTCGTGCTCGATTCGGTTCCGCCCGGCCACCATGCCGTTCACGACGAAGAGGTCGGGCCGGCCCCTGAGAAACGCGTCGACGAAGACGGTCCCCCACGACCACGACGTGTCCCAGACGTCAGCGGTTTTTGACATCCGCTCGAACTTCAGAGGCCCCGTCCAGCGGAACAGGGAGGAGCCGCGGGCGAGCTCGGTCAGCTTCCGCCAGACGATCGGGCGGGCCAGCGAGAACGGGAACGGTGGCATCGGGAACCGCCGGTCGTGGAGGAACCACCGCTCGGGGTACGAGTAGTTGGAGACGTAGAGGTCGAGGTGGCCGTCCCCGTCGTAGTCGGCGACGGTGACCCCCATCCCGAAGCCGTCGTCCCGGACCCCGGCCGCCGTTGCCACGTTCACGAACGTCCCATCCCGGCGGTTGTGCAGGAGGACGTTGGCCCCGAAGTCGTTGGCGATGTAGAGGTCGGGCCACCCGTCCTCGTCCGCGTCGAACGAAATCACCGCGAGGCCCCACCCGGTATCCCCGGTCCCGGAGGCGGCGGTCACGTCGGTGAAGGTCCCGTCGCCGTTGTTGTGGAAGAGGTGGTTCGGCGCGGCGTTGTTCGCCTTTGTATTCGGGCCATGCTCCGGCCGCCCGTAGACCAGGACGTAGAGGTCGGGGTACCCGTCCCGGTCGTAGTCGAGCGCCGCGGCCGAGGTGCACCAGTCCGACAGCGCGACGCCAGCCTTCGCCCCCACCTCCTCGAATGTCCCGTCGCCCCGGTTCCTGAAGAGGAGGTTTGGGCCATCAAAATAGGTGACATAGAGGTCCTGGAGTCCGTCGTTGTCGTAGTCGAACGCGAGGGCTCCGACCGCCTCCTTCCCGGCCGGACCGCGGACCCCGGCCCGTTCGGCAACCTCCTCGAACGTCCCATCTCCCCGATTTCGGAACAGGAGGTTCCCCGCGCCGCCCGTGACGAAGAAGTCCTCGCGCCCATCGCCATCGAGGTCGAGGACGGCGATCCCGGGTGGGAGGTGCTCGCCCGGCACTGGCACGTTCCGCGAGGCAAGCGGGCGGGTGGAGCGGTGGACCGCTCCGGCGAGGCCGGCAGCGGAAGTCCGATCCTCGAACAGGGGCCGGGAACAGGTCGTCGAACGCCAGAACGTCTGCCGCAGCGCCTCGAGGCGCCAGCGCCCGTCGTGCCTGGAGACCCGGGCCTCCCACAGGCCGGTCTCTTGTCGCTGTCCTCCGGCCGACGCCCCCTCGAGGAATGGACGGAGGACGACGAGCCGGTCGGCTCCCTTCCTTTGGAAGTCGACGATGCGAATCTCGTGGCGGACGACCTTCGCGAAGGTCCGGGCAACAAAGCTCCGGATCTCCGTGGAGAGCGCTTCTTCGGAAGGGAGGATTCGGGGGGACGAGCTTTCGGTGACCTGGAGGGTTCCAAGGTCCCATCGCCGGGCATCGTTCCCGATCCCGATCGCCGAAGACGGTGCGGGGGCCTGGGCCGCGGGCATGGAGCCTCCGGCGGAACTGACCGCCGTCTCGAACCAGGCCGACACGTGCGGGAGGACGCCGTCGGAGTATTCGTCGAGGGTCGGGTTCCCCGCGCGGCTGACGCAACCAGCAAGGCCCAGGGTCAGGGCCAGAGTAGAGGCCCTTCGAGCCTCTGAGAGACCATGCCTCATCAGGTAGCAGAGGTTAGCCAAGATCCGTCGGCGAAAAAAGGGGACGGGCTCCGCGCTCTCAAGTCCGCCGGAACGGGATGACGTCCCCGTCCGGTGGTGCCGCAGCCGGCGCGGGAACGGCGGTCGGCCTGTCGGCCCGGCCTCCCCGCCGTACCTCGAGGATCAGGTCGCACATCTCCCGCACCGCTCCGTGTCCACCCGGCCGCGTCAGGAGGAGGGCGGCAGCGTCGCGCACGATCGCGACCGCGTCGGACGGACAGGCCCCGACGCCGGCGCGGCGGAGCATTCCGAGGTCGGGGAGGTCGTCGCCCACCGCCACGGTCTCGGAGGGGTGGAGGCCCCACGCTGCGACGAGTCGGTCGAATGCGGCCGCCTTCTCGCGCTCCCCCTGAAGGATCGAGTCCTCCGGGATCTTCAGGTCGCGTAGACGCGCCGCGACGACCTTCGAGACGCGGCTGGAGACGATCCCGATCCGGTAGCCGAGGTCCCTAAGGAGGACGAGGCCGAGACCGTCCTTGGCGTCGAAGCTCTTGAGCTCCCTCCCGTCCTCGTCGAACGTGATCGTCCCGTCGGTCAGGACGCCGTCGACGTCGAAGACGATTCCGCGGACGCGAAGGAGACGGGGGCGAAGGGCATCCGGGACG
>CALFNC010000487.1 GCA_937902605.1 uncultured Acidobacteriota bacterium
GACCACCGAGATCTACACTCTTTCCCTACACGACGCTCTTCCGATCTCTTTTCCGTCTCGTTCAGCGCCGGTATCGCGGCCGCCCCCCCGGCGAACGACACGGGTCAGCTCATCGACATGGCTGGTGGTGCCCTCGCCCTGGCCAAGGCCCGGGGGAAGGACCGGGTCGAGATCGCCGCGGAGACGTCGGAGAACTCGAAGGGGTAGAGGGTCCGGGAGATCGGGGGGTAAAGGGAGGCAGGAGCGTGGATCAGCCCGGTCGGTCCGAACGAGGGCGTCCAGGGCACTTCACCGTTCGCCTTGATAGCGCCGCCAGACGCTGTCCAGCTCCTCCGAAAGCGCGAGCGGGTCAAAAGGTTTGACGAGGACGTGCAACGCCCCGAGCTGGCGGAGCTCGTCCATCTCATCCGGTAAGGCTTTCGCGGTGAGGAAGATGATGGGGATCCCTGCCGTATCGGGGTTCCCCCGCAGCCCCCGGAGCGTCGCCGGTCCATCCATGCCCGGCATCATGACGTCGAGGAGGATCATGTCCGGAGCGAAGGTGCGCGCTTTTTCGAGCGCCTCCTCGCCGGAGCTGGCCTCGCCCACGATCAGCCGCCCAAACACTCTGAGGGATATGCAGACGATCGCCTGGATGTCCGGATCGTCCTCCACGACGAGCACCCTCTCGAGGCGCTGGGAACTCATGTGCCGGCGTCCCCTGACGGGCGGAGCGCCGGTAGCTCGAAGAAGAACGTGGTCCCTGCGCCGGGCTGGCTCGAGAAGCCGATGCTCCCGCCGTGCTGTTCCACGATCGCCTTGGTGATGAACAGGCCGAGGCCGGTTCCGCCGCGCTGGCGTGCGTCCGAGGAATCCGACTGGACGAACTTCTCGAAGATCCGGCCGCGGAGTTCGACGGGGATGCCGCGCCCCCGGTCGCTGACCCCCACGCGGTGCGTGGTACCAGCCGAGGTCAGGAAAACGCTCACGATCTCGCCCCGTGGGGAGTATTTCACGGCATTGGAGATGAGGTTCGCGAGGACCTGAAGAAGGCGATCGGGGTCCCCGTTCACCCAGGCCTCGCATCCCGGGCTCGTAAAGCTGAGAGCGACGCCGTACTGCACGGCGAAGCCTTGGCTGACCGTCACCGCCTGGGCGACGAGGGACCCGAGCTCGAGCGACCGGACGCGGAACGCGACGCCTCCAGCCTCGATCCTGTCGATGTCCAGGAGATCGTTGATGAGCCGGAGCAGCCGGTCGCCGTTGGACGAGGCAATCGTCACCAGCGACTGCGCCTCCGCCGACAGGGCGCCGAAAGCGCCCGCGGCGAGCAGGCCCAAAGAGCCGCGGATCGAGGTCAACGGGGTCCGGAGCTCGTGGCTCACCGTCGAGATGAAGTCCCTCTTGGCCTTGTCGGCCTGGAGCTGCGGTCGCAAGTCGGTGAGGAGACAGAGAACCCATGTCCCCTCGTCCGTGAGAGCCGGTGACAGGGTGACGGTGATCGGGACCTGGCTGCCGTCACGGTGATGAGCCAACGTGATCTCGTTGCGCCTCATCCGCCTCCCCTCCGGGTGGGCCCCGAAGTCCTGGCCGAGTCCCCCGTGGCGCTCGCGAGTCATCTCCGGCAACAGGACGTCGACCCGCTGGCCGATCAGCTCATCGCGTGTGTAACCGAGGAGGGCCTCGCAGGCCGCGTTGACGACAGCGATGGTCCCGAGATGGTCGACGATCAGAACACCCTCGGTCGCATTCTCGAGGAGGGCCCGAAAGCGTCTCTCGCTGGCAGCCAGTCGTCGCTCCTGCTTGGCGAGGGTTTCCTGGGTTCTCACACTCTGGCTCACGTCCTCCTTGATCGCCACGAAGTGCGTGATCTCGCCCCGCTCGCCAACGAGTGGGGTGACGGTCATCTCCTCGTGGTACACAGAGCCGTCCTTGCGGCGATTGACCAGGCGCCCCTTCCAGACTCGCCCTTCCAGGATCGTTTTCCAGAGCTGCGCGTAGACCTCGGGCGGCTGCTCGCCGGACTTGAGAATCCGCGGGTTCCGACCGATCACCTCGGCCGCCGAGTAGCCGCTCATTGCGGACATGGCCGGGTTGACCCAGATGATCGTCCCGGCCCGGTCGGTGATGACGATGGCGTTGGCCGCCGCCTCGAGCGCACCGGCTTGCAGCCTGAGGCGAGCCTCGGCCTGCCTACGCCCGCTGATGTCCTCCAACACGCCTACGTGGCCGGTCACGCGTCCATCGGCGCCCGTGATCTGAGTCGATGTTGCCCGCACCCACACCGCCTCGTCTGTCGGCGCCACGACACGAAGCTCCTGGCTCCATGCTCCCCCTCTCGCAATCGCCTCGCCCCAACCCCGGGCCACAGTCTCGAGATCGTCCTTGTGGACACAGCGGATCCAGCCCTCGTCTCTGGCCTTCTCGGTCGAAAGCCCAGTGATGCGCAGCCAACACGGGTTTGCGTAAAGGCGCCTGCCCCCGGGGTCCGCCAGGAAGACGCCGATCGGCACCGACTCGCACAACGTGCGAAACCTGGCCTCGCTCTCGCGCAGCCGATCCGCCGCCTGCCGCCGCCTCGTGACGAGCCCGCCGATCCGTGCCAAGAGCTCCTCGGCCGAGAAGGGCTTCGTGATGTAATCCTGAGCCCCCTCCTCGAGAAGCCTCACGCGCAACGCCTCGTCGGCCTTGACCGTGAGGATCACGATCGGCACGTCGTCCATCTCCCGGCGGCGACGCAGCACAGCCACGAGCTGGTCGCCGGTCATCAAGGGCATCATCACGTCGCTGATGACCAGGTCGGGACGCAGCTCCAGCGCGTCCTTCAGGCCCTGAGTTCCGTCGCACGCGGTCGCGACCCGGTAGGACTGGCCGAGAGCCCTGGCCAGGAACGCGCTCATATCGGTGTCGTCCTCGACGACGAGGACCAGGGGGGCGTCCATCGGCGCGGCATCCGAGAATGGCGTCGACTCGCCTTGCCGAGAGGCGCGCGGGTCGTCTTTCGTGTGCCTGGCGAGCTGTGCCTCTCGCTGCGCGGCGCGTTCGTGAAGCGCCTCGTGGTGCTTGCCCTGATGAATGGCTCGCTCCTCGAGGTGGACGAGCTCCGTAACGTCCTCGACCCGATGGATGATGTAGCGAACGGCGCCGTCCGAGCCGAGGACTGGCGAGTTCACCGCGCGAAAGGTGCGGACCTCACCCCCCCGGTCTCCCTTTTCTCTCCGGAGCACGTCGTGCCTTTGCAAGGCCATCACGTCCGCTTCGCGGCTCTGAATCACACGCAGCAGCGAGGCCCTCAGGTTGCTCACGCCGTTCGCCTCGGGATCGGCGGCTTCGTCCGGGAAGGTTTCGAAGAGGTCGCGCCCGAGAATTTGCTCGCGCCTGGTCATGGTTGCGCGCCCGAACGCATCGCTGACGGCGACGATGCGAAAGTCCGGATCGACAACGAGTGTCAGGCCCGGCGATGCCTCGAAAAGCGCCCGGAAATCGGGCGCGGGCAGCTCTCCACCGTCCGAGGATCGGGGCGCGCGCCCGTTCGCGCTCACTGCGGCTGCTCCAGGCCTCTCCCACCCTGGCTCGGGCCCTCCTGGGACCTTTCGCCTGGCGCTCCGGCGCGCGAACTCCAGGGGGCCTGCTCCTCCCGCCCGGTCGGCCGTGTAGGGAACCGCCCGACGACCTCAACGCCGAGCACACCTCGGTCGCGAACGGGGAACCGGCATCCGCGAGCGGCTCTCGTATTCCTCACTCCTCGCTTCCCTCGAGAATCATAGCGTCCCAGAGAGGCCGCGCCTCAAACCGAGGAAGGTCGACCTCGCTCGGACCGTGCTCAGACGGTGAGGCGCAGGTCGGAAACAGCGTCGATGGATCGCAGGGCGAAGTGACGCGGGACGGAAAGGGAGGCGCTCGATAACGGTCCGACGTCACTAGATGCTCGCCGACCTGGAACAGCTGCTCCCTGCGCAGGCTCAGCCCGAGGACTTCATCGACCCGGGCCAGGACGCTGGCGCGTTCGCCGTCGAGGCGAAAAGCGGAGAATGCGCGACGTGAGCGACACGAGGAGCGCCATCCGGATCGACCCCGACGTCCTCGCCGCCATCAGGGCAGGGGCCGCCGCGGCCTACCCGAACGAGGGGTGCGGAGCTCTCCTCGGCCCGAAGGCGGACGCCGTCCGCCGCATCACCTCGAGCCTCCCCGTCCCGAACATCGAGACCGGGACGCCTCGAATGCGGTTCGAGGTGGCCCCACGCGACTATCTCGCCGTCGAAGACGAGGCCGACCGCCGGGGTCTTTCGCTCCTCGGCTTCTGGCACAGCCACCCGGACGACACCGCCCAGGCCTCAAGGACAGACCGGGCCTACGCTTGGGAAGGGCTCCTGACCGTCATCGTGGCGGTTCCTGAGGGGTCTCCCCGCGAGATCATCGCCTGGGAGATTCTCAGCCCCGATGAGCCCTTCACGTCGGTGCCGATCGAGGAGAGCGTGACCGGCCGTCCCATCACGGTAATCTCCACGTTCCCCGCGATCTGAGGAGGATCGACCATGTCCGTTGAGATCAGGATTCCCACCCCCTTGAGGCGGTTCACCTCGGAGCAGGCGACCATCCACGTCCCGGCCTCCACCGTGACGGAGGCGCTCGAGCGCCTCTTCACCGAGTGCCCGGGGCTGAAGTCCCAGATCGTCGAGGAGACAGGCCAGGTCCGCCGGTTCGTCAACCTCTACGTCAACGGCGAGGACATCCGGTTCCTGGACGGACCCAAGACCGTGCTCATCTCGGGCGACCAGCTCGCGATCGTTCCCGCCATCGCGGGGGGAAGCGCTCCGCTGTCCCGCGAGGAGATCGCCCGCTACTCACGGCACCTCCTCCTGCCTGAGGTCGCCGTCGAGGGGCAGAAGCGCCTCCGCGACGGCCGCGTCCTCCTCGTTGGCGCGGGCGGCCTCGGCTCCCCCGCGGCCCTCTATCTCGCGGCGGCCGGCGTCGGCACGATCGGCCTCGTCGAGTTCGACGTGGTCGACGAGTCGAATCTCCAGCGGCAGATCCTCCACGACACCACGTGGATTGGGAAGCCGAAAATCGAGAGCGCGGCCGCGAGACTGAACGCTCTCAATCCGTTCGTGAAGGTGGTCCCGTTCGAGGAGCGCCTCACCAGCCAGAACGCCCTCCGGATCTTCGAGGGCTTCGACGTCGTCGTGGACGGGACTGACAACTTCGCCACGCGTTACCTCACGAACGACGCCTGCTATTTCCTGAAGAAGCCGAACGTCTACGGTTCCATCTTTCGGTTCGAAGGGCAGGCCAGCGTCTTCTGGCCCGACAAGGGCCCCTGTTACCGATGCCTCTACCCGTCGCCGCCCCCGCCCGGCCTCGTCCCGAGCTGCGCCGAGGGAGGGGTACTGGGGGTCCTTCCCGGCGTCATCGGCTGCCTCCAGGCGACCGAGGCGCTCAAGATCCTCCTCCAGGTGGGCCGGCCGCTCGTCGGACGGCTCCTTCTTTACGACGCCCTCGACCTCTCGTTCAGCGAGCTGAAGCTCCGCAAGGACCCCGACTGCCCCCTCTGCGGCGAGAAACGGACCGTCACCGGCCTCGTCGACTACGAGGAGTTCTGCGGGATCGGGCGCGGCGAGGACGCCGCCCCGCCGGCCGTACAGGAGATCGGGCCGCGCGAGCTGAAGGAGTGGCTCCGGCGCGGCGACGCCATTCAGCTTCTCGACGTTCGCGAGCCGCATGAGGCGGCCATCTGCGCGATCGAAGGGGCCCGCCTGATCCCGCTGGCATTGCTCCCCGAGCACCTGCACGACCTCGACGCGACGAAAACGACCGTCGTCCACTGCAAGTCGGGGGTCCGCTCCGCGAAGGCGGTTCAGCTCCTGAAGCAGGCGGGCCTGACGAGGACGTACAACCTCCGAGGCGGCATCCTCGCGTGGGCGCGGGAGGTGGACCCCAGCCTCCCAACGTATTGAAGGATGCTGTGAGCAAAGACGCCGGGAGCAAGGCGCGCTCCGCGTTCGGGACCCGCACCGTCCACTCGGGCGAGGCGAGGAGGAGACCTTCGAACGCCGTCACCGAGCCGATCGTCTGCACGGCGACCTACGCTTTCTCCGGGCGCGCGGAGCTGGCGGACCACTTCGAGGGGCGAATCGAGCGCGAGGAGTACGGCCGTTACGGGAATCCCACGGTCCGGGCCGCCGAGCAGAAGATCGCCGCCCTCGATGGGGCCGAGGACGCCGTCCTCTTCGGAAGCGGGATGGCGGCCATCTCGACCACCCTCCTGGCGTTCCTCAAGGCCGGGCAGCACGTCGTCATGACGAGCGATTGCTACCGCCGCACGCGGCAGCTCGTCGCGTCGTACCTCGAGCGCTTCGAGGTTGAGGCGACCCTCGTCCCACCGGGCGACGTCGCCGCGCTGGAAGCTGCGATCCGGGACGGCGAGACGCGGCTCGTCATCACCGAGTCCCCCACGAACCCCTACCTGCGCGTCGCCGACCTCCCCGCCGTGGCGGAAACCGTTCACCGCCACCGGGGGGTGAAGCTGATCGTCGACTCGACGTTCGCTACCCCGGTCAACCAGCGACCCCTCGAGCTGGGCGCCGACCTCGTCGTCCACTCGTGCACCAAGTACCTGGGCGGCCACAACGACCTCCTCGCGGGGTCGCTCTCGGGCGGCGCGGGCGTCGTCTCGGCAATCCGGGACCTTCGCGGCGTCCTCGGCACGCTCCTCGATCCTCACAGCGCCTACCTCCTGATCCGGGGCTTGAAGACGCTCGAGCTAAGGGTTCTCCGCCAGAATGCTTCCGCCCAGAAGATCGCCGAGTGGCTCGAGGAGCACCCCATGGTCGAGCGCGTCTTCTACCCCGGCCTCGCCAGCCACCCCGACCACGCGGTAGCGTCTGCCCAGATGACCGGCTTCGGCGGCGTGATCAGCTTCATCGTCAAGGGAGGGCTCGACGCGGCCTCCCGATTCGTCGACGGCGTGAAGATCCCCCTCATCGCGCCGTCACTCGGCGGAGTCGAGAGCCTGATCGAGCAGCCCGCCATCATGTCGTTCTACGAGCTGACAACCGAGGAGCGCCGCGCCATCGGCATCGAGGAGGGGCTCGTCCGCCTCTCCCTCGGCGTCGAGGATGCCGACGAGCTGCTCGCCGACCTCGGCCAGGCGTTCGACGGAATTCCCGGAAGGAGCACTCCATGACCCTGAATGAAAACGGCACCGCCCACGAAGAGATCCTCGCCACCGTCGTGGACCAGCTCTGCGCGGAGGCGGTCGCCGCCGCGGGCCCCCGCTGGGGCGGCCGGCTCGTCCTCCCCTCCCGGGACACTGTGCTCGAGTGCATGGAGGGGATCCGGCAGGTCTTCTTCCCGGGCTACTTCGGCGCCACCGACCTGCACGACAAGAGCCTCCACTACTACGTCGGGGCGACCCTCGATCACCTCCTCCACGAGCTGGAGGAGCAGATGACGCGGGCCGTGGCGTTCGCCGAGGGGCACGACTTCGCCACGTGCGACCACTGCGCCCAGGTCGCCCGGAAGGCCACACGGACGCTCCTCGAGCGCCTCCCCGAGATCCGGCGGCTCATCGCCTCCGACGTCGAGGCCGCCTTCGTGGGCGACCCCGCGCTTCGAATCCGGGACGAGGCGATCTTCAGCTACCCCGGGCTTTACGCCGTGACTGAGCAGCGGATCGCCCACGAGCTCTACCTCCGCGGCGTTCCGCTCATCCCCCGGATCATCACCGAGCACGCCCACGGCGAGACCGGAATCGACATCCACCCCGGCGCCGCCATCGGCGAAGCGTTCTTCATCGACCACGGGACCGGCGTCGTCATCGGCGAGACCGCCCGCATTGGGAACCGTGTCCGGATCTACCAGGGCGTCACGCTCGGGGCGAAGAGCTTCCCGAAGGACGACCGGGGAGTCCCCATCAAGGGGGTCGACCGCCATCCCATCGTGGAGGACGACGTCGT
>CALFNC010000488.1 GCA_937902605.1 uncultured Acidobacteriota bacterium
CGGACATCTTCGGGGCCGAGACCACGACCTCGGCCGTCTGCCCGGCGGTGGGCGTCGGCGGGGGGGCGGCCAGAACCGGAGACGCGACGGCCGACAGGACCGCCCACGCGGCGGCGGCCTCGAGAGAACGGCCGGGATGAAACATCGGCGCCTGTCGCTTTCGTCCCTACCGAGCCATCGCCTTGCGAATCGCGGCCGTGAACGAACTCTCGGATTGGAGGCCAACGAGCGTCTCGACGGGCATCCCCTTCCGGTCGTAGACGATCGTGTGCGGGAGGCTGCCGTCCCACTTCGGGTCGACGGCGTCGATGAACCCCTGCGGGTCTGGGCTCGAGGCCAGCCAGCAGGGGAACGGCACCTTCTTGGCGTCGAGGAAAGCCGGGATGCCGCGGCTCGTCGTCTTCATGTCGGCCGAGACGAGCACGACTGACAGCTCCATTTTTGGGAAGCTTCGAGCCGCGGCGACGAGAGCCGGCATCTCCTCCCGGCACGGCTCGCACCACGTGGCCCAGAAGTTCACCAGCAGCACCCGGCCCTTCGCGGGCGCGAGGATGTTGGTCCCGTACTGAGAGGGAAGAAGCGGCCGAACGGCGTCAGCCGCGTCGGCGACCCTGGCTCGGCCGGCCACGAATACCGCTCCTACCAAGAGTGAGGCTGCTGCGGCCGTGGCGAAAGCGAGCGGCGTCAGACCCTTTTGATGGTGCATCCGAACGCCTTCGTCTCGGTCACCGGGACCGGTTTCCCGGCAAGGATCGCATCGAGCGCGTTCCGCAGGTCGGGAGACTTCACGCCCTTCGGATCGTCGGCCGTCTCGTCGATCCGGCCGTGGTAGACGAGCGTCCCCTTCGGGTCGAGGACGAAGATCTCGGGGGTCTTCTGCGAGCCGTAGAGGTCCGCCACCTTGTTCCCTTCGTCCTTCACGACGGGGAAGGTGAACCCGTTTTTCGCCGCGTGCTGTGCGGTCTCGGGCGCCAGCTCGGTCTTGTTGCTGTTGATCCCCACGAACGCGATTCCCTTCGCGGCGTATTCCTTCCCCAAGGCGGCCATCCGCTCGTTGTACGCATTCGAGATCGGGCACTTCGTGGCGATGAACATCACGGCCACCGCCTTGCTCTTGCCGAGCATCTCCTTCAGCGCAACCGGCTTCCCGTCGGCCGCGGCAGGGAGGGTGAAGTCGGGAGCGGGGCTGCCGATCTTCGGCCCGGCCGGGGAGTCGCTGGCGGCGAGGGGGAACGCGACAATGCCGGCCAGGGTGACGGCGGAGAGGACGAGGAGCGGAAGTGCGAGCTTTCTCTTCATGTGCGGGCCCCCTTCAAACGGTCTCTATGTCCAGAGAATACGGCGAGGGGGTCAGTCGCGGTCGACTGCGGACCCCGATGAGATGAGAACGCCCGGAACCCCTGCTGGGTGTCCGGAAGTCCCTTCTACGCCCTCTCGAAGACCGTGGCGATGCCCTGGCCGAAGCCGATGCACATGGTGGCAATCCCGGTGGTCAGATTCTTCTGGACCATCTGGTGGAGGAGCGTCGTCGAGATCCGAGCGCCGGAGCAGCCGAGCGGATGCCCGAGGGCGATCGCCCCGCCGTTCGCGTTCACCTTCGAGTCCATCACGTCGAGGAGGCCGAGGTCTTTCACGCAGGGGAGCGACTGGGCGGCGAACGCCTCGTTCAGCTCGAATAGCTGGATGTCCTCGATCTTCATCTTGGCACGCGTCAGCGCCTTCTTCACCGCCGGGACCGGGCCGTAGCCCATGATCGACGGGTCGACGCCGACCGACGCCATCGCCTTCACCCTGGCCATAGGGGTCAGGCCGAGCGCCTTCGCTTTCTCGGCCGACATTACGAGCATGGCAGAGGCCCCGTCGGAGACGCCCGAGGCATTGGCCGCGGTGACGGTGCCGTTCTTCGGGTCGAAGGCCGGCTTCAGCTTCGCCATCGCCTCGAGTGTGGCGTCGGCGCGGATCACCTCGTCCTGCTTGAAGACCTTCGGCGCCCCCTTCTCGTCGTGCCCCGCCACCGGGATGATCTCGGCGTCGAAGCGCCCCTCGGTCTGGGCGGCGTACGCCTTCTGGTGCGAGCGGAGGGCGAACTGGTCCTGCATCTCCCGGCCGATGCCATGCATCTTGGCCAGCAGCTCGGCGGTGATCCCCATGTTCATGGCCGCCTTGGCCACCTTCCGGCTCATGCCGGGGTTCAGGTCGATCCCGTGAGTCATCGGGACGTGCCCCATGTGCTCCACGCCGCCGACGACGAAGAGGTCCCCCTGCTCGGCCATGATTGCCATGGTCGCCGCGTGGAGCGCCTGCATCGACGAGCCGCAGAGGCGGTTGATCGTCTGCGCGCTGACTTCCTTGGGGATCGAAGTTAGGAGGGCGGCGAACCGGCCGATGTTGTAGCTCTGCTCCAGGGTCTGCTGGACGCAGCCCCAGATGACGTCCTCGATCTCGGCCGGGTTCACCTTCGGGTTCCGATCGAGGAGCGCCTGGATGACGGCGGCCGACAGGGTCTCGGCGCGGACGGCGCGGAACATGCCGCCCTTGGAGCGGCCCATCGGGGTGCGGACGGCGTCGACGACAACGGCTTCTTTCATCTCATGACCCCTTTTCACCCGGCCACGTGGAAGGTCTTGCCGGTCTTGGCCAGGTCTTTCAGCTGCGCGGTCGGCTCGTAGAGCTTCCCGAGCTTCGTGTACTTCTGGGTGGCGTTCACCAGCGCGGCAGCGCCGAGGCCGTCGGCCCAGCGGAAGATCCCGCCACGGAAGGGCGGGAACCCGAGGCCGTAGACGAGCGCGAGGTCGACCTCGACCGGCGTCTCGACGATCTTGTCCTCGAGGCAGCGCGAGCACTCGAGGAGCATCGGCAGCATCATCCGCTCGACGATCTCCTGGTCGGTGACCGCCTTGCCGTCCCCCTTGGCGATGGGGGCGAGGAGCGGCGCGACGTCGGGGTCAACCGTCTTCTTGGGCGGCCCCTTCTTCTCCGGCTTGTAGATGTAGAACCCCTTGCCGTTCTTCTGCCCCAGGCGCTGCGCCCCGAACATCACCTCGCTCGCGGACTGGCCGGTATGGGCCATCCGGTCGGGGAAGGCTTCGGCCATCACCTTGTCGGCGTGGACGGCGGTGTCGATCCCGACGACGTCCAGGAGGAAGGCCGGCCCCATCGGCCAGCCCCACTTCTCCATCACCTTGTCGATCCTGGTGAAGTCGACCCCGTCCTCGATCAGGTTCATGAAGCCGGCGAAGTAGGGGAAGAGGACCCGGTTGACGAGGAAGCCGGCGCAGTCGTTGACGACGACCGGCGTCTTCCCCATCGCCTGGGCGTAGGCGACGGCGGTCGCGATCGCCGCCTCGGACGACTTCGCCCCCCGGATCACCTCCACGAGCGGCATCCGCGGCACCGGGTTGAAGAAGTGCATGCCGCAGAAATCCTCGGGGCGCTTCAGGGCTTCGGCAAGGCGGGTGATCGAGATG
Source organism: uncultured Acidobacteriota bacterium (assembly GCA_937902605.1). Lineage (GTDB taxonomy): Bacteria > Acidobacteriota > Thermoanaerobaculia > UBA5066 > UBA5066 > CAIMWE01. The sequence goes on from CALFNC010000488.1 coordinate 3,468, forward strand.
GTCGACGTGTTGCTCGCGAGGACGGCCCCTGGCTTCAGGGCGGCCTCGACCTCCGTCAGGACGCTCTTCTTCACCTTCTCGTTCTCGACGACCGCCTCGACGACGAAGTCGACGTTGCCGAAGTCGCCGTACGAGAGGGTCGGGCGAATCCGGCCGAGCGTCTCGGCCATCTTGGCCGAGGTCATCTTCCCGCGGGTCACCTGCTTGTCCAGCAGCTTGCCCGCCTCCTGGAGCCCCAGGTCGATCGTCTTCGGGGCGATGTCCTTCATCAGGATCGGAATCCTCTTCGACGCCGACTGGTAGGCGATCCCGCCCCCCATGATCCCGGCCCCCAAGACGGCCGCGCTCTCCACCTTCCGCGCAGCCTTCGAGGCCTTCTTGGCGATCTTCTTCAGCATCTGGTCGCCGAGGAAGACGCCGACGAGGGCAGCGGCGACCGGGCCGCGGGCGATCTTCACGAACGCCTCGGTCTCGATCGGGAGCGCCTCGTCGCGATTCTTCCGCGCCCCCTTCTCGATCACCTCGATGGCGGCGACGGGCGCCGGGTAGTTGGGGCCGGCCTTGCCGCCGACGAAGGCCTTCGAGGTCTCGAAGACCATCATCGACTCGATCTTGTCGAGGGCGAGCGGGCCGGTCTTCTCGGTGCGGCGCTTCTTCCAGTCGAGCCCGCCAGCGGCCGCATCCTTCAGGACACCGATCGCCGATCCCCGGAGGTCGGCCTTCTCCACCACCCCGTCGACGGCCCCGATCTTGAGCGCGTCGGCCGCGCCCCACTGCTCGCCGGAGGCGATCCACTCGATGGCGTTGTCGGCGCCGGCCAGGCGCGACAGGCGGACGGTCCCGCCCCAGCCTGGGAAGATCCCAAGCTTCGTCTCGGGAAAGCCGACCTTGGTGTCGGCGGCCATCACCCGGTAGCTGGCGGCGAGGCAGACCTCGAAGCCGCCCCCGAGGGCGAAGCCGTTCACGACGGCGACAGATGGGCAATCGAGGTCCTCCAGGTCGTTGAAGGTCCGGTTGACCTCCGCGATCCAGGAGACCATCTCGGCCTCAGGGCGCTTGAAGAGCTGCAGGAACTCGGTGACGTCGGCGCCGACGATGAAGACGTCTTTGCCGCTTGTTAGGAGGACCCCTTTCATGCCTTTCTCGGCTTTCAGGAGATCGACCGCCTCGCGCAGCTCCTTCAGCGTGAGGGCGTTGAACTTGTTGACCGAATCTCCCTTGAGGTCGAACTTCAGCTCGACGAAGCCCTCGGCCTCTGGGAGAGGGAAACACTGAATCGCCTGGCCGTCGTATTTCATGCAGCTGCCCTCCTCGATGGGAGGGCCTCGGCTGGCGCGCCCCCTCCCGAAGGGGGATCATATACATGAAATGAGCGGCGGCTCAGTAGAAAATGAACGACGACTCACCGGTGGCAGGTTGAAACCCAGAACTCTCTTCTTCGACCGGGCTTGCGGCCTCTGTGAAGCGGCGGTCCGGTTCCTCGCCCGGGCCGACCGGCACGGGACGCTGGTATTCCAGCCGCTCGGCGGGGAGGAGTTCATCGCCCTCATCCCGCCGGAGGTGAGGGCGGGACTTCCCGACAGCCTCGTCCTCCTGCCGGGGGACGGGCGAGTCCTGGTGCGGTCGGCCGCGGTCCTCGAGGCGCTCGACGGGATCGGCGGAGCATGGCGCCGGGTGGCCCGGGCCGCCGGCTGGGTTCCCGAATCCCTTCGCGACCGGGTCTACGACATCGTCGCTCGGAACCGGGGTGCGACGAAGGGGTGTCTGGTCAAGCGGTAGATCCGGGAGCCACGCCGACGGACCGGAGAAGGAAGGGCGAGGCGATACGGTGGGGTAGGGCATGAAAGAATGTTCCGATTCCGGTCACCTCGAAGGCATGGAGACGCTGTACCGTTCCCGCATGAAATCGAGCCTCCCCGTCCAGCTGACCCTTCCGATCTTCCTCGCGTTCTGTCTGATGGCGACGGCCCTTCTCGTGGCTCCCATACTCCTCGCGCAGGCGGCAATCCAGCCTGCGGACGCCCCACCTCCCGGGCCGCCGCCGACGGTCGAGGAGATCCGGAAGAAAATGGCGATCGCCTCCACCGACGAACTGCGCGGGCAGCAGGACGGCGTCGGCTTCGCACAGACGGCGGCGCAGATGAAGGCAACCTGGGAAGCTTCGGTCGCGCCCCCCGCGCCCGAGTCGTTCGGGGAGGCCCTTCCCGCCGGACTGCCGATCGCAGCGATCCTCGCCCCGCACGACGACTACGTCTACGCGGCCCGCGTCTACCGGCAGGTGGTGCCAATGGTGACGGCGAGGACGGTCGTCCTGATCGGCGTCTTCCATGGATGGCGGAAGTTTGGGGCGCACGACCGAGATCGGAAG
>CALFNC010000489.1 GCA_937902605.1 uncultured Acidobacteriota bacterium
GAGATATTGGCGTGACTGGAGTTCAGACGTGTGCTCTTCCGATCTGGCGCCCCCGATCTTCGACTCCTTGCCGGTGACGGGGAGAACCGCGCCGATCCGCACCTCCTCGTTGGCCGGGGCGACCGTGCTGGGGGAGGCGACGGACGAGGCGCCGAGGAGGACGAGGGCGGCGAGGGACGCGGGCGTCCGGCCCGAGAGGAAGGAACCGGTCATTGAAGCCTCCTGCTCGGGCCGTCGGGGCCCGCGCGAATGCGAAAACACGAAAACTCGAGGGTGGAACGAGGATAGCGGCTGCCCGACGGGTGTCAACGGCGCCGGCAGGCCAGCAGCGTGGGAGGGATTTTGCGTTCGGGCCGATCGGGCCGATACTGGGGCCGTCCGCCGCTCGGGACGGATACTGAAGACCGAGGAGGGCCGCTCATGACCAGGCCGTTTAGGTTGGCGTTCGCGTTTTTTGCCGTCGTCGTGCTCGCCGCTTCGCTCGGCTGCTCGTCGAAGCCGAAGGCATCGCACGCCCCATCGGCATCGTCGCCGGAGCCTTCGTCGTGGCGCGATCCGCTGGGAGAGACCCCCGAACCGACCGACATCACGGTCTCCCCTGACACGATCGGTCCGGACGGCGCGACGGTGGGTGTCGAGGAGCTGAACCGGCGCGGCTACCTGAAGGACGTCTTCTTCGACCTCGACCGGGCGGAGGTCCGGAGTGACCAGCGGGAGGCCCTGGAGCAGAACGCCGGGTGGCTCAGGAAGCATGCGGAGGTCCGGATCGTGATCGAAGGGCACTGCGACGAGCGCGGCACGGCCCAGTACAACATGGCTCTCGGGGAAAGGCGGGCCCAGACGGTGACGGACTACCTGGTGGCGCTCGGGATCCAGCCCTCACGCGTCCAGGTGATGTCGTACGGCAAGGAGCGGCCGTTCACCCGCGGGCACGACGACCAGGCTTGGGCCCAGAACCGCCGCGGCCACTTCGTGGTATCGGCGGCGCGGTAGCGGTCGACGGCTACGGGATCAGCAGAACCTTCCCCGTCGTCTGCCGCCCTTCCAGGAAGCGGTGCGCCTCGGCCGCCCTCTCTAGCGGGATCTCACGGCCGACTCGGATCTTCAGCGAGCCGTCGGCCACCCAGCCGAGGACGTCGCCAGCCCTGGCGAGGAGGTCCTCCCGCGTCGCCACGTAGTGAAAGAGGGACGGGCGGGTGAGGAAGAGCGAGCCGCGCTGCGCGAGGACCGCCGGGTCGAACGGGGGAACGGGGCCGCTCGACTGGCCGAAGAGGGCCATCATCCCGCGCGGCGCGAGGACCGAGACGCTCTTGTCGAAGGTCGTCTTCCCCACGGAGTCGAAGACGACGCGGACCCCCTTCCCGCCGGTCAGCTGCATCGTCCGCTCGGCGAAGTCCTCCTGCGTATACAGGATGACGTCGTCGGCCCCGGCCTCGCGGGCGAAAGCTGCCTTCTCGGCCGTGGACACGGTTCCGATGACGCGAGCCCCCCGCCGTTTTGCGATCTGGCAGAGGAGGAGGCCGACGCCGCCGGCGGCGGCATGGACGACGCAAACGTCGCCGGTCGTAAGGGGCGTGATGGTGACGGCCAGGTAGTGGGCCGTCATTCCCTGGAGCATCGCCGCCGCCGCCTGCTTCGTTGTCACCTTTTGGGGGACGAGGACGAGCTTGTCGGCCGGGGCGAGCGCCCACTCGGCGTACGAGCCCGCGAAACCCACGGAAGCCACGCGGTCTCCTGGTTTGACGTCTTTGACGCCCGCCCCCACGGCCTCGACGGTTCCGGCGCCTTCGCCGCCAGGAGTGAACGGAAGTCCCGCCGGGGGCTTGTAGAGACCGGTGCGGAAGTAGACCTCGACGAAGTTGAGGCCGGCGGCCTCCACTTTGACGAGAGCCTCGCCGGGGCCCGGCGAGGGCTTGGGGATCTGCTCGGAGACGAGAACCTCGGCGCCGCCGTGGGCGTGGATGCGAATCGCTTTCATTTTCATTGCCACCTCATGCTATGTCGAGCCACAGGAACCAGATCGGGTGGTGCTGCTTGTACCAGGTGAGGACTTCGTGGATCAGCTGCCGCTTGTCGGGAGAGAGGACGGAATCCTCGATCCGGTCGAAGTGGATCGTCATCTTTCCGTCGTGTGTGTAGGTGAGCGCTTCGGAGCAGAGGGTCTGCAGCTCGTTCCGGATCCTTCCTGAGTCCGAGACCTTCACGGGACGCGTCCGGAAGTCCTGTCGGCGATAGAACCGATCGAGGAGCGGGGAGAAGATCAGCTTGCTCGATTCGAACGGCTCCATGAGCCGCAGGACCAGCCGGGCCTCCAGTATTCCCTTCCGCGATGCCGCCCTGGCCCTCACCTCGTAGAGACCGTTGTCCATGTGCTTCACCCCCTCCACGCCCGAGTAGGGGTCGGGGAGCATGTAGCCGGTGAGGGCGAGACCGTCCCACTCTTTTCGCGGGAAGAAGTCGTCGGCCGTCAGGGTCCGCTTCCCGAGCGGCATCTCCGCCCGCTGCGCGTCGAAAATCACCCCCCGGTAGACGTCGACCTCCTTTGGCGTGGCCTCGTGGCCCAGCCGCTTCGAGAGCTCGAGGGCGAAGTCGCCCGCCGTGGGGTCGAGCTGGATAATCTGCCGCTCGTTCTCCCACGACACGTCGAACTTCGAGGTAAAGAGGCACATCGACGTCGTGTTCCCGACGATTGGGTCGAGGCTGGAGGCCTGGAGCGCCTCGGCCGTTGCTGCGTAGCCGTCGGCGATGAAGAGGTGGGTCTCTCCGTCGCGCGTGAACGGGCCGATCGCGTAGGTTGGGGCATAGGTGCCCGACTCGGTGAAGACCGGGTAGCCGGCCGGAAGCATCCACCCCTCCTCGACGAGGTGCGCCCCCACGCTCCGCCACTCGTTCCAGAGGGTCCCGATCCGTCCTGCCCGGTTCTCGCCGCCGAGGGTCCAGACGTGGACGTTCCCGGCTTTCAGGCCCGGATAGGTCAGCTGCAGCGTCTTCATCACGAGCGGCCGCGGCGTCAGGTAGTCGAGGAGGAGCGAGCTCTCTTGCGCCTTCTCCACGACCGCCTTCGGCAGGACCAGGTTGCCGACGTACCCTTCGTACGGGCGGGAGACGCGGAGCGGCTGGTCGTAGAGGTGGAGGACTGTCATCGGCCCGAGATCGGAAGAGCACACGTCTGAACTCCAGTCACGCCAATATCTCGTATGCC
>CALFNC010000490.1 GCA_937902605.1 uncultured Acidobacteriota bacterium
ACTGGAGTTCAGACGTGTGCTCTTCCGATCTGAAGACCTCGAGGTCCTTGAGGATCGCCTCGTTGTCCTCGAGCATCCAGGAGAACTCTGCCCGTTTGGCGCCGGCCTTCACCCCCTCCTGCATGGAGAGGTAGTAGAGGACCGCGTCAATCCCTCGCTTCCGAAACTCCGGGAGGACGCCGAAGGCCATCAGGCGCACCTGGTCGATCTTCCTCTTCTCGAGGAGGAACTTGAGCCAGCCGAACGGGAGGAGGCTCCCCCCCAGCTTCCGGAGCACCTGGTTGAAGTCGGGCATGCCGAGCATGAACGCCGCCGGTTTTCCGTCCATCTCCGCGAACCAGACGTACGGCGGGTAGAGGATCGGCTTGAGCTTCTTCGCCATTGCGTCGATCTCGGCCGACGTCATCGGGACGAAGCCCCAGTTCTTCTCCCACGCCCGGTTGTAAAGGTCCTTCACCGTCGCGAGCTCTTCCGCGAACCGGTTCATCCGGATCGTCCGCACCCGGAGCGCCGGGTTTCGCTTCAGCACGGCCTGAGCCACGCGCCCGAGCCGGTCCCCAGAGTGGTCGAGGACCGGAGCGAGGATCGCGACGACGTCCTTCTCCTTCCGGAACCCAGCCTCGGCGAAGAGGTCAAGGTACCAGCCGGGGTTGTACGTCATCATGATCATCGGCGGTCCCGGCTCGCTCTCTGCGGGAACCAGAGCGCCGACCTCGTCGTTCATCGACGGGTTGAGCGGCCCCCGGAGCTTGTCACACGCCGGGAACGCCACGCGGACCCATCCCTCGGCCGCGTTCAGGAGCGCCGCAGCGGCTTCGGGGTCGTTCTCGCACTCGAAGAAGCCGAAGAACGCGGTCCGGTCGCCGTGCACCAGGTTGTGGCTCTCGTCCACGATCGCGGCGACCCGGCCGACCACGCGGCCGTCCCTCCGCGCGAGGAACAGCTCGCGCCGAGCGTGCTGCCAGAACGGGTTCTTTTTCGGGTCGACCATCCATCGGACGTCCGACCGGAGCGGGGGGACCCAGCTCGGGTCGCCGAGGTAAATGCGGAACGGTAGCTCGACAAATTCCCTTAGATCGGCGCCGGAGGAGACCGGCGTGAGCTGGATCGCACTAGACGCAGACACTGACATAGAGACTGACACAGAGGGAGGCCCTAAGAGACGATGCCCAGCTCCCGGCCGACGCGCTGGAACGCCTCGAGGGCGCGCGTAAGGTGTTGGCGCCGGTGCGTCGCCATGTACGAGGTGCGAATGAGGGCGCGCCCGGGAGCGGTCCCGGGACTCACGACCGGGTTCACGAAGACCCCTTCCTCGTGCAGGCGGATCGCCATCTTGAACGCGAGCTGGTCCTCCCCGACCACGATCGGTATCACGGGAGTCTGCGACTCGCCGCAGTCGAACCCGATCGCCCGGAGGCCAGTCATCATGAAACGGGTGTTCTCCCAGAGCTTCTCGCGCCGCTCGGGCTCAGCCTCGATGATGTCGAGGGCGGCCAGGACAGCCCCGACGCAGGCCGGAGGCGGGGCCGCCGTGAAGATGAGCGCGCGGGCACGGTGCTTGATGAAGTGGATGACGTCCGGGTCGCCGACGACGAAACCGCCGATGGCGGCGAGGGACTTCGAGAACGTCCCCATGACGAGGTCGGTCCGGTCCTCGATCCCGAAGTGCTCGGCCGTGCCGCGGCCATGCTCCCCGAGGACGCCGATCCCATGGGCGTCGTCGACCATCAGGGCCATGTCCCACTCGTCGCAGATGTCCGCGTAGTCCCGGAGAGGGGCGATGTCCCCTTCCATCGAGAAGACGCCGTCCACTCCCAGGATCCGCCCCCCACGGTCCCGGCTGGCCGCCAGCATCCGCCGCAGGTCCGCCGGGTCGTTGTGCTTGAACTTCCGCACGTCAGCCCCGATCGCGAGCCGGGCGCCGTCGTAGAGGCACGCGTGGTCCTGGCGGTCGAGGTAGATCGTGTCGCCCTTGCCCGCCAGCGATCCGAAGATGCCGAGGTTGACGAGGAATCCCGTAGAGAACGTCACGCACGCCGGCCGGCGCATGAACGCGGCCAGACGCTCCTCCAGCTCGACGTGGATGTCCAGCGTGCCATTGAGGAAACGGCTGCCGGCGCAGCCGGACCCGTACTTCCGGACCGCCGCGATCGAGCGCTCCTTCACCTTCGGGTGGGACGTCAGCCCAAGGTAGTTGTTCGACCCGAGCATCACCAGCTCCCGCCCATCGATCGTGACGACCGGGTCCTGGCCCGATTCGAGCACCCGGAAATATGAGTAAAGCCCCGCGGCCTGGATGTCCTTCGCGAGCGTGAACTTGCGGCACTTCTCGAAGATGGGACGCTGCGTGATAGCGGAAGGGACCGCGACCGCGGCCTGTCTCAAGGACATTGATGTTCTCTCCGCAGCGGCGCGCGGCCGCGTTCTTTGAGGCTCCGGCTTCACGTTACGGGGGCGGATATTAGCACCCCGGTCCGGCCGTCAACGCTTCCCGAGCCAGCCGGCCTCCCGGTACCAATCCCACGTCTTCCGCGCGCCTTCGGCGAAGGGCGTGGCGAGTGGGGAGCCGAGCGCGGCCTGCGTTGCCGACACATCACACAGCCACGCCGGCTGGAGGAGCTCCTCGGCCTTCTCTGAGTTGAAGACGGGCGGCGCCTTCGCCAGCGCCGAGAGGAGGCTCATAACTAGGCCGGCGGCCCGGATGGCGAGCGCGGGGACGGGAATGAGCCTCGCGGGTGGTGTGCGTAACTGCGAGAGGACGCGGGCGACCAAGCGGTAGTCCAGGACCTCGGGGTGCGCCACGAAAAACGTCTCCCGTCGCCCTCCCCGTGCCGCGGCAGCGACGACGGCGCGAGCGACGTCCACGACGTAGACCAGCTGAACCCGGGGGGTCCCTCCGGCCAGGACCGGCGTGAACCCCCGGGCCGTTGCGACGAACAGGTTCCGCAGCGCGGTCTCCCTCGGCCCATAGATCGCGGACGGCCGGAGGATCGTGAACGCCAGTCTCGGCGAAGCCCGCAGCTCGTCCTCGCCCTCGAGCTTTGACCAGCCATACGACGAAACCGGGCGGCCGCGGTCGTCTGGCTTCACCAGAGCGCCGTCCGGGCTCGGCCCCGCCGCAGCCTGGGACGAGATCAGGATGAAGTGCGCGCCAGGGGCCACCGCTACGATGGCGTCGAGCAGGTGCCTCGTTCCCGCCGCGTTGCAGGCCCGGTACCCGGCCAGGCTCTTCGCGGCGGTCTTCCCGGCCGCATGGACCACCAGGTCGGCCCCCTCGACGAACGGCAGTAGGGACGCTGCGTCCCGGACGTCGCCCGGCACGACCTCCACGTTCCGGTGGGTCAGCCACCCGGGGTCGGACGGCCGACGGACCAGCGCCCGGACCCGGTAGCCTGATTCGAGCAGCGCCTCCGCCAGGTGGCTCCCCACGAAGCCGGTCCCTCCGGTCAGAACGGCCAGCCGGCTCGCGGTCATCGTCGGAGCGGCGAGTCTACCTCCGTGCTTCCGAATCCGGACGTGGCCATGTTTCCCTCTAGGACGTGACGAAGTCCTTGCCCCGCTCCCCGCTCAGGGAATACGATCATCCCAACATCCCAGAGAACTCAGCGCTCTAATCAGGGGAGGAGGGAGACCATGCCGAAGGTCTTCATCGTGGACGATGCACCCGCCGATCTCGCCTTTGCGCGCGGCATCCTGGCCGACGCGAAGTACGAGGTGGTGACCTGTGACAAGGCCGCGGAGGCCGAGGACCGGATCGCCGAGGCCCAGCCCGACGTGATCCTCCTCGACATCGTCATGCCCGAGCGGAGCGGCTACGACATCCTCCGGAAGCTCCGCAAGAACCCCGAGACCCGGGCGATCCCGGTCGCCCTCGTCAGCTCGAAGACCGAGCCAAGTGACGTGCTCTGGGGAAAGACACAGGGCGCCGATGACTATCTTCCGAAGCCATATCAGCCGTCCGACCTGGTGGCGACCGTGGAACACCTCCTGGGAAGGAAGACCGCCGGTTGAGCGACTTGAACGTCTTGAACGTCACCCCGGCACCCGTCGGGCCTCTTCTCCCCGAGAGAGTCCTTCTCCTCCGGGTGGGAGACGAACGCCTTGCGATCGAGAGCCGGCACGTACGGGGCGTGGTCCCCGTGACCGAACTGACTCCTGTTCCCCGAGCCCCAGCTCACGTCGAGGGGATCTTCCACCACCTGGGTCGCATCGTTCCGCTCGTTGACCTCCGGCCGGCTCTCGGTCTCCCTCGGCGGCCCCAGCCCCAAGCCGCGGCCCTCGCCCTTTTGCTGGAAGTGCCCCCGTGGTTCGTCGCGGCCGACGTCGACGAGGTGGTCGGTTTCGAGGTGTCTGAACCCCGGCCGGAAACGCGGGCGTCCGCCCCAGGGTCCGAGGAGGTCCGGTCCCTGGCGAAGGGGATCGTCGGTCGGGACGGGCGCGATTACACGTTGCTCGACGCGTGGCGGCTAATGGACACGATCAGGGTCGGTTGACCGGTCGCGGCTGAGGGCGACCG
>CALFNC010000491.1 GCA_937902605.1 uncultured Acidobacteriota bacterium
GAGGGCCTCGGCCGCGAGTTCGAGGACGTCGAACGCGTCGGCCCGGCCGCCGGTCTCGGTCTTCGCGTTCCCCAGCATCACCATGCAGAACGGACATGAGACGCCGATCCCCTCGGCCCCGACCGCGTCCAGCTCCGCGTAGCGGACCTGGTTTATCCGGGTTCCGATCTTCTCGTCCAGCCACATCCGCCCACCACCCGCCCCGCAGCACATCCCGGTCTCGCGCTTCCTCGCGACCTCCCGGACCGTGACGCCCGGGATGGCCGACAGGATCGCTCGCGGCGGCTCGTAGACGTCGTTGTGGCGGCCAAGGTAGCAGGCATCGTGGAAGGTGACAGTCCGGTCGATCCGCCGGTCGAGCTTCAGCCGGCCCTCCTCGACGAGGCGGGCCACTAGCTCGGTCCCGTGTACGACCTCGAACGTCCCGCCGAAATCGGGGTACTCGTTCTTCATCGTGTTGAAACAGTGAGGACAGTTCGTGACGATCTTCTTCACTCCGTAGCCGTTCAGCGTCTCGATGTTCTGCTGCGCTAGGGTCTGGAAGAGGTACTCGTTCCCGAGCCGCCGGGCCGCGTCGCCGTTGCAGGTCTCCTCCGCCCCGAGGATCGCGAACTTGACGCCCGCCTCATGCAGCAAAGTTGCCAGCGCCCTCGAGACCTTCTTCCCGCGATCCTCGTATGACCCGGCGCATCCAACCCAGAAGAGGATGTCGATGTCGCCGGCCGCCGCTTCGGCCATGGTGAGGACCGGGAACGGAAGCTCCTCCGTCCACGCGCCGCGGTCAGCGGCAGCCAGGTTCCATGGGTTCCCCTGCCGTTCCATGCCGTTGAACGCGGTCTGCGCCTCCTTCGGGAACTCGCTCCGCTCCAGGACGAGGTACCGCCGCATGTCGATCAGCTTGTCGGTATAGGTGATCGTCACCGGGCACGCGAACTCGCAGTACCGGCAAGTCGTGCACGCCCAGACGGTCTCCAAATCGATCCAGCCGCCAATCAGCGCCTTCCGTTCCGCCTGGGTCTGCTCAGTCCGTGCGTCGCCGCGTCCGGACGCCGTGTCCACGATGGCGTTCGCGTCATGGTAGAGCGCGTGCCGGAGGTCGACCATGAACCCCTTCGGCGTGAGCGGCTTCCCGGTCAGATGGGTGGGACAGACTTCGCGGCACCGCCCGCACTCCGTGCATGTGAAGATGTCGAGCCGTTGCTTCCAAGAGAAGTCCTCGAGCTTCGAGACGCCGAACCTCTCGGCCTCCGCGGCCTTCTCGATGTCGAACGTCCGGAGCTTCCCGGGCGGGTCGAGCTTCCGGAAGAAGATGTTCGGCAGCGCCGTGATGACGTGGAAGTGCTTCGCGTAGGGAAGGTAGTTCAGGAAGACGAAGATCGCGATGAGATGAGTCCACCAGAAAAAGACGTACGTTGCCTGGAGCGAGGCCGGCACCATCCCCTCGAGGAACGCGGCGAAGACTCTCGTCACCGGCTCCCATGTCGCCGACTGGTGGGGCCCCAGGTTCATCCGGGCGCCGCCCGCGAGAAGGTCCGAAAGCATCAGGAAGCCGATCAGCCCGAGGATCAGGTCGGCGTCCACCGACGCGTCGAGCCTCTCCTTCTTAAAGAGGTGGCGCCGCCCCAGCGCGAGCAGGACACCGACGAACGTCGTCGCTAGGACGACGTCCTTCACGAGGAGATACGCTTGCCAGAACCCGGGCGACAGAAACGGCATGCCGGCCTTCGGGAAAAGCCCCTCGAAGGCGAGCGAGAGTGTCCTGACCGAAAGGACGACGAAGCCGGAGAAAATCAGGATGTGGTAGAGCCCCGCATACGGGTCGCGGAACATCTTTCTCTGGAGGATACCGAGCTCGAAGAGCCCGCGGACCCGCTCCCACGGTCGGTCCCAGCGGACTTCCGATGGGCCACCCGCCGTCATCAGCTGCCATCGGCGGGAGGCGGTCCAGGCGAAGAGGACGACGGCGAGGGTCAGGACGAGGAGGAAGGCAAGACTTCCGGGGAGCCCTAGAAACGTCGCTTCTGTCGGCATCATCGACGGCGAGGATAGCGCATGGGGATGCCCCCGGCAGCGCTTTCATCTCGTGGCGGGTGTATGATTTCGGCCTAGAGTCGAGATGTCAGGAATCTCGAAGGATACGAGTTTGATGATGAAAGGAATCCGCCTCACGGCCATGTCGCTGGCCGCGGTTCTCTTCCTCTCGCTCCCCGCGGACTCGCCTCTTCGGGCCGAGGGCACGTTCGCAGCTCAGGGAACCGACCTCTGGGGCGGACCCGGCGCCAAGGGGACGGGAGTCGCCGGATCGCTCTTCGACACCATCGTTCACGTCACCTCCTCCTCGGCCGCGACCGGGACCATCGAGTTCTGGGCGGGAGGCTCGCTCGCCGCGATATCCGCGTTCTCGATCCCGGCGCTCGGCGTGGCGAACGTCCCGACGCCGGACGCCCTCTCGGGGATGGGAGCCTTCCTGTTCCGGGTCCGATCCGACACCAGCGTCAGCGCCTGGTCCGAGACATTCAACGACACGGCCTCGGGGCGGTTCGGGGTCAGTTTCGCGGCGGTGGCCGCATCCGACCTCCTGAACGCGGGGGACGAGGCGAACGGCGGCGGGGCGGATGCCTCGACGTCGACGGCGCAGGGGCGGGCCCGCACGAACGTCGGCGTGCTCTGCAACCCGGGCTCGGTGGGGGCCTGCCAGCTCGAGGTGGCGTCCTTTGACGACGGCGCGCTCCTCGGGACCGGAACGATCACCGCGCCGGCCGGTTCCGCCGCGCAGGCTTCCCTTGCCACCCTCGTGGTGGCTTCGGCCGAGCGCTCGGGGCTCGGTCTCCGGCTGCGACTCGTCGCGGGCACCGGTTCTCCCTACGTCATCCGCAACGACAACCTGACGAGCGACGGGACCGCCATTCCCCTCTCCGTCCTCCGGGGATCGTTCTCGACCGCTCCGGCGATCAGCTTCTACACCGGGAGCCCCGTCAGCGGGTGCGGGCCCCTATCCGTCACGCTGAGCTGGAGCACCGTGGGCGCCGTGCGAGTGGCCATCTCCGGCGTATCGGGGGACCTCCCGCCCGCCGGCATCACGACCGCCACGATCCTGACGACAACGGACCTCGTCCTGACGGCGTTCTCGGCCACCGGACAGACCGCGACGCAGCCGATCCGCGTGACGATTCTGCCGCCGAGCGCTCCGCCGACACCCACCCCGGCCTCCGGAGCGTTGCAGCCCGGAGGGACGATCACCGGTGTATTGCCGTTCCAGGGGACGGGCGTGACCACCACCTTCACGCGGCACGAGTCCACCGGGTCGACGTTCGTCATCTCAGGGAATACGTACAAATACACGGCCGGGTCGACGACCGGCACCGACGTGGTCCAGCTCGTGAACCACGGAGGCTGCGGCGCGGCGACGGCGACCTTCACGGCCACCGTGAGCGCGCCCGGACCGCCTCAGATCATCTCCTTCTACGCCGATCCGGCGTCGTCCTGCCTGACCAACAACAACATCTTCCTCAACTGGGCCACGGCCAACGCGACCAGCGTCAGCATCAGCAACTACCCGGACGCCGTGCCGATCACCGGCTCGGTCGTGATCAGCTATCCGCCGAGCGACACTGACCCCTCCAAGACGTTTACTCTGACGGCCAAGGGCCCTGGCGGCAAGAACGCCACGGCCAAGGTCACCGTCCCGGTCGACCCGTCGCTGGAGTATCCCGCCGTGTCCCCGGCGAGCGTCGTGGTAGGTCCGCTCGACAACGTCACCGTGACGGTCACCGGAGTGGTCCGCACGGATTTCATGTACTACAACGTCGTCCAGATGCCCAGCGGCGGCTACTTCTTATTCCGAAGCGACGGGAACTGCACCTATCACGCCGGACAGCAGTCAGGCGTCGTCGACGTCATCTGGATCACGTACTACAACGGCTGCGGAAACTCCCGGGCGGAGTTCCGGGCCACCGTGCAATAAGGAATCGGGGGACCCGAGACCGGCACGGTCCCCCGCAGCGCTTCGCGCCTCCCCTCCGCGTCGGAACGGAGGGTGGCCAGCTATCCCGCCTGGACGATCGTGCGGAGCGACTAGGCTTTCATCCTCTTCGCGGCTTCGGTCATCGCGGGGACGATCTGGAACAGGTCGCCGACGATCCCGTACGTTGCCACCTTGAACATCGGGGCCTCGGGGTCCTTGTTGATCGCCACGATCACCTTGGACGACCCCATGCCGGCCATGTGCTGGATCGCGCCCGAGATCCCGCACGCCACGTAGAGCGACGGCGAGACGACCTTCCCGGTCTGCCCCACCTGGTGCGAGTGGTCGATCCAGCCGGCGTCGACGGCGGCGCGGGACGCGCCGAGCGCCGCGCCGAGCTCGTGGCAGAGCGCCTTGAGGATCGGCCAATTCTCTGGCCCCTTGATGCCGCGCCCGCCCGAGACGATCTTGTCGGCCTCGGCCACGTCGATCTCGCCGCCCTCGGCCGCCTCGATCTTCGTGACTTTCGCCCGGATCTTCAGTCCGGAGAGCGCAAGAGGGACGGCCTCGCCAGCGGCCGGGACGTCGGCCTTCGCCGCCTGGAACACGTTCGGGCGGGGCGTCGCGATCTGGAGGGAGGCCGCCGGGTCGGCCGCGACGGTCGCACGGGCCTTGCCCGAGTAGACCGGCCGGGTCCCGACCAGGCGCCCGTTCTCAACCTCGAGCGTCATGACGTCCGAGAGGAGGCCGACGCCGCGGCGGGCGGCGAAGCGGGGGGCGACGTCCTTCCCCATCATCGTGCCGGGGACCAGGACGATCGACGGGGAGAAGGCCGAGGCGGCTGCGTCGAGGGCTGCGGTGTACCCCTCGCACGAGTAGAGGGCCAGCTCGGGCGCGTCGGCCACGAAGACCTTCGCGGCGCCATAGGCGGCCAGCTCCCCGGCGAGGCCGGAGATGCCGGAACCGGCGACGACCGCGGCCACCGTGCCGCCGGTCTTGACGGCGAGGGCGCGGCCGAGGGTGAGCGATTCGAGCGCGGCCTTGCGGACCTTGCCGTCGCGCTGTTCGACGAATACGAGGATGTTGCTCATCGGTCTCTCCCTACAGGACTTTTGCTTCGTCGCGGAGAAGGTGGAGGAGCTCTTCGGCAGCCTTGGCCGGGTCGTCCGCCGGGATCAGCTTCACAGCCTGGCGGCCGGGCGGGAGCTCCAGCTTCGTCCAGCGAACCGCCGCCTTCTCGCCGGAGATCGAGGCGGCGTCGACGCCGAGGTCGGCCGGCGTCTTCACGGTGATCGTCTTCTTCTTGGCCGCCATGATTCCTTTGAGCGAGGCGTAGCGCGGCTCGTTCAGCCCCTTCTGCGCGGCGAGCAGGGCCGGGAGCGGCGCCTCCACGACTTCCTTGGCCCCCTCGATCTCCCGCCAGCAGGTGACGGCGCCGTCCTTCCACTCCAGCTTCGTCACCAGGTTGATGTGGGGCAGGTCGAGCATCTCGGCCAGCATAGGGACGAGGGTCTGCGCGTCGGTGCCGGCCCCCTTGTTACCGAGCCAGAGGGCGTCGAACGACATCGGCTTGATCGCCGCGGCGAGGAGCCGGGCGACGCCGAGCGAGTCGACCTGGGCGAGGCCGTCGGCGGCGATCCGGACCGCGTCGTCGGCGCCGCGGGCCAGGCACTCGCGGAGGCCGACGTCGGCCTTCGCGGGGCCGAAGGTGACGACCGTGACGGTCCCGCCCTTCGTCTCCTTCGCCCTGATGGCCTCCTCCAGGGCGTACTCGTCGTAGGGGGAGACGATCCACTTGACGTCGGACTCGTCGATCGATTTGCCGTCCGCGCCAATCTTGATTTTCGTCTCTGTGTCGGGGACGTAGGCAATGCAGACGATGTGATTCATCCGTGCTTCCTCTCGCTGTTGTGCCGGTGGGCCGGCCGGAGTCAGGGGACGCTACCACCTTCGGAAATCCCCGTCACCGGAAAAATGAATGATGGCTCATTCTGCCTGCCTCGGAGCTGTCTGGCGACCTTGACTTACGTCTTATTTACGTCCACATTCCTCCTGCTCACATGCCCCCGCTTCCCGCTCTCGTCGCCCCTCTCGACCTCCTCCGGGCCACCCTGCCGAGGGAGGTCGCCTCTTGGGTCTCGAGCGCCCGGGAGCTTCCCCGTCCCCGGGGGGAGGAGCGGATGCCGACCAGCCTCTTCGGCTTCGACACCCTCCTCGAGGGGGGACTCCCCAAGGGGAAGTTGGTTGAGCTGACGGGGCGCCCGTCGGGCGGCCGCTTCTCCGTGGCGATGGCCGCCTTGGCGGTGGCGACCGGGATGGGGGAAACGGCGGCTCTCGTCGACCTGGGCGACCACCTTGACCCGAAGCTCGCCGCGGCCGCCGGCGTCGACCTCCCCCGACTCCTCTGGCTCCGCCCCCGCAGGTTCCGCGAGGCGCTGGAGGCGGCTGAGATCGCGGCCGGGACTGGCTTCGCCCTCCTCGTCCTCGACCTCGGCCTCTCCCTTCGGCTTCCGCGTGGACTGGACGCCGCCCCCTGGCTCCGGCTCGCCCGGCTAGCCGGGGTCCACGGGACCGCCCTCCTCGTCTCCACCCCCTTCCCGCTGACTGGACTCGCCGCCGAGGCGGTGATCCGGGTCGGCCGGGGGAGGATCGGATTCCGAGGAATCGCGGGGACCCTCCTCCTGGAGAAGCAGAGGCATCGGAAGCCGGGAGAAACCTCCTCGCTAACGCTCAGCTTCGACTGGAGCATTCCTGGAAAACCCGATCGTCAGGTTTTCCAGGAATGCTCCAGCGAACGGCAACATGTATCGGGGGAACCCGGCACC
>CALFNC010000492.1 GCA_937902605.1 uncultured Acidobacteriota bacterium
GGGGCCACCGCGAGCGAAAAGAGCGTCGGGAGGAGGCTCGTCGCCGAGAGCGCGTACCCGCCGAACCCGAACGAGAAGCCTGCGAGAAGGGCGGCCCATGCCGAGGCCCCGAGAGAGCGGGCCAGGAAGTACATCGAAGGGACCGCGAGCAGCACCGGTAGGATCACCTGGAGACGGAAGGCCCACTCGAACGGGAGAGCGAGGAAGAGCGCCGTCATCGGGTGAAAGAGCTCGGCGGTCGGATTCGCCGCGAACGGCTGTCCGGCCCCGAGGAACGGGTCCCAGAGCGGGAGGCCATCGGAGAAGGAGATGAGCGTCCCGACGAGATGCTTCATCGGCCGATGGAGGACGCCGAGATCTCCTCGTGAGAAGGTGGCGCCGCTAAAGAGCGCCTCCCGGAAGAGCCACGCACCGGCGCCTCCGAGGACAGTGGCGACGACAAACGGGCCCGTGCGGCGAGAGGGCATCGTTCCCGCAGTTTACGGTGCGATTCCCCCCCCGGCGGCCCTCTCGATAGCGCTTATCATGACGCTACCGAGGTGATGACGATCGCCGTCCCCAACATGGTCCGATCCGACGTCGCCTCAATCCAGGCCCGGGCGAAGGAAGTGCTCGCGCGAGCTCCCGGAGCCGCGAACGGATCCAAAGTCGTCGTCACGACTGGCCAGCAGGTCGGGCTCTTTACCGGCCCGCTCCTCACGGCAGTCAAGGCGGCCGCGCTTCTCGACCTGAGCCGATCCCTCAACGAGCACGGAGTCGCGGCCGACGCGCTCTTCTGGTGCGCCTCCGAGGACCACGACCTCATCGAGGTGACACGGATCTTCCTCCCCGGACCGGACGGGCCGAAAGACCTGGGCCCGGACCCGGGGGTCTTGGCCACGAACCGACGCCCGGTCGGGGGGCTCCACCCCCAGGTGGACCTCGGACGAATCGCCGACGAGGCCGTCGGACGGGAGGAAGCCGCCCCGTTCGCGGAGGACGCCCGAAGGTTCGCCGCGCTCGGCCAAGGAAGGAGCTTCTACGACGGCTTCGTCGCGTCGCTCTCGTGGCTGCTCGGCGATCCGCCCCTCAGGTTTGCCGACGCGGCGGCCCTCGGGGACAAGCCGGCCCTCGTCCCGCTCGCTGTCCGGATCGTCAGGGAGCGGGAGACGGTCCGCGGGATCCTCGCGAAGCAGGCCGGGGAGCTGGCCGCCCAGGGCCTGCCTCTCCAGGTTTCGACGGAGCCGGCGGCCCTTCCCCTCTTCGCGATCGTCGGCTCGACCCGGCACCTCCTCCGGGAGGACGACGGCATCTTCTCTCTGAAAGGGGACGAAGGGCGGACATGGACCGAGGCGGACGTGATCGCCCGCCTCGAGTCGGGCGAGTGGGCGCCCTCCTTTTCAGCGTTGACACGCCCCCTGGCCACGTCCTGGCTCCACCCTGTCGCGGCCGCGGTCCTCGGCCCGGCGGAAGTGGCGTATTGGCGGCAGATGCTCCCCCTCTTCGGCTGGGCCGGTCTCGTGCCCCCATGCATCGTCCTCAGACCGTCGGTGGTCCTCCTGAGCCGAGGCGACCAGAAGCTCGCCGAACGGCTCGGGCTGCCGCTCGCGAAGTTCCTGACCTCGCCCCAGGAGGTGCGCCGAGGCCGCGCAGCCGCGCGGAACGCGGATCTACTGGCGTGTCTCGCGAACGTAGAGACCGTCGCCCGCGAGTCTCTCGAGTCACTGCGCCCCGAGCTCGTCGGTGTGGACGCGTCCCTCGCGAAGGGCCTCGACGCCACCACCCAGAACATCTCCTTCGCAATCGGGAAGCTGCGGGAGCGGGTTCTCGCCGCGGCGTCGCGCGCGGACGAGGCGTTCGGCCGGGATATCGACCGGCTGGCCGCTTCCCTTCTCCCCGGCGGGAAACTGGCGGAGAGGGTTTACTCTCCCCTCGTCTACCTCCCGAGACACGGGAGGGAGCGGCTCGCGGAGAGGCTCCTCGGGGAGGTCCGTTGGAGCGAGCCGGGGCCACAGGTCATCGAGCTATGAAAGAAACGAAAGCAGCGGAAGAGACGGTCGACATTCTCGCGGTCGGGGCGCACCCCGACGACATAGAGCTCGGATGCGGCGCCACTCTCGTGTCGCTCGCCGCGCGCGGGAGGCGCTTTGGAATTCTCGACTTGACGCGCGGCGAGAGCGGGACTCGCGGAACCCCCCAGATCCGCGCTGCCGAGGCGGCAGCGGCAGCGAAAGCGCTGGGGGCCCGCTTTCGGCAGAGCCTTGACCTGGGCGACGGCGGACTCCGCACGGACCGGGACGCAGAGCTGCAGGTGATCGAGGTGATCCGGCGAGTCCGACCGAAGCTCGTCATCGCGCCGTTCCCGGCCGACCGGCACCCGGACCATGTTCGGGCGAGCCGCCTCGCGACCGAGGCCTCGTTCTATGCGGGGCTCCGGGCTCTGAGGAGCGGCGCGGCAGCGCATCGTCCGCAGTCGGTCGTCTACTACGCGTCGAGCTACACGCAGCAACCATCGTTCTTCGTGGACGTGACGGACGCCTTCGAGACGAAGATGAAAGCGATCCGCTGCTTCGCGAGCCAGTTCTACGACCCGGCGTCGACCGAGCCGGAGACGGTCCTCTCCCAAAAGACCTTCCTCGACGCGATCGAGGCGCGGGCCCGGTTCTACGGCCGGCTGATCAACGTGACGTACGCCGAGGCCTTCGTCTCCCCCCGTCCACCAACTCTCGCGGACCCGGTCGCGGCCTTCGCGGGCTACGAGCCGGGCTTCGACGGGTCGCTTCGCTGACCTGGCGATTGACGCGATGAGAATCGGCATCACCTGCTACCCGACGTTCGGTGGATCGGGAGTCGTTGCCACCGAGCTAGGACACGAGCTGGCGAAGCGGGGCCACGAGGTTCACTTCATCTCGTACGCGCTTCCCTCGCGGCTCAACGTCTTCGCTGAGCGGGTGACATACCACGAGGTGTCGGTTCCGTCGTACCCCCTGTTCCAGTACGCGCCGTACGATCTAGCGCTCGCCACGCGGATGACCGACGTCGCCCTCCACGAGAGGCTGGATCTCATCCATGTCCACTACGCGCTCCCCCACGCGATCTCGGCGCACCTCGCCCGCGAGATGCTGGCGCCCTACCCGCTCGGGGTGGTGACGACGCTTCATGGGACCGACATCACGATCGTGGGGCAGGATCGCTCCTACCTCCCGATCACCCGTTTCGGGATCGAGAAGTCCGATGCCGTGACGGCCGTCTCTGAGTACCTCCGCGACGTCACGCTCAAGGTCTTCACGCCCGACAAGGAGATCGACGTCGTTCCGAACTTCATCGACCCGGAGCGATGGGCGCCGGCGCGGGTCACGGGCGTGGCCAGCTGCTTCACGCACGGTGGCACCCGAATGGTCCTTCACGTCTCGAACTTCCGGCCCGTCAAACGGGTCCGGGACGTGATCGAGGTCTTCGACCGGATCAGGAAGCGGACGCCGTCCCGCCTCGTGATGATCGGTGACGGACCAGACCGGCCGGCGGCCGAGGAGCTCTGCCGTGAACGGGGAATCTCGTCCCTCGTCCATTTCCTCGGAAACACCCCGGCCGTCGAGGAGATCTTCCCAGCGGCGAGCCTCTACGTCCTGACCTCGGACTCGGAGTCGTTCGGCCTCTCGGCCCTCGAGGCCCAGGCGTGCGGCGTACCGGTCCTCGGCTATCGCGCCGGCGGCCTACCGGAAGTGGTGGTCCACGGGGAGACGGGCTTCCTCCGGGAGGTCGGCGACGTGGACGGACTCGCGAACGACGGGGTCTCGCTCCTCCTCGACGCGGCGAGGGGGAAGGCGGTCGCCGAGGCGGCTCGCAAGAGGGCCGTCGAGCTCTTCAACGCCGAGGCGGCGGTCCGGAAATACCTCGCGGTCTACGAGCGGGTACTCGCCGCCTGACCGGGCGCAGACCGAACGCAAAGCCGTTCGAGAGGACCGCCTCGAGCTCCCGCCGCGTCGCCCCCAGGCGGGCGAGCTCCAGGAACTCGGCCCTCAGCGTCGAACGAAACAGGCCGGGGTCGTCGGTTGAAAGCGAGACCCGAACCCCGGCACGGAGAAGCTCGAGGACCGGGTGCCTCTCTCCGGGGGGCAGCGCGCGCGTCGCCACGTTCGACGTCGGGCAGAGGTCGAGCGGGGTCTGGAGGCGGGCCAGCCTCGTCACGACCGACGGGTCCTCGGCGGCCCGGAACCCGTGTGCGATCCGGACCGGCTTCAGCTCCTCGAGCGCGGCCGCCACCGATTCGGCACCCGCCCACTCACCCGCGTGGATGAGCGGGGCGAGGGAAAGCCGCCTTACCCGATCGAAGACCTGCCGAAATTCCCGGGCCGGGACGGACGATTCGTCCCCGCCGAGTCCGAACCCGCCGACACGCGGCCAGGGAGAGGCCTCGTGGAGGTCAAGAACCCGGTGCGCCGCGTCGGGTCCCCACTGCCGAGCGGAGTCGAGGAGGACGACGACCCTCCGGCCGGAGCCATTCTCGAACCGGCGAAAGACCTGCTCGAGCGCCGATCGGACCCCCGCCCAGTCGAGCCCGATCCTCTCGATCACCGCGGGCGACACGTAGACCTCGGCGTACGCGATGTTCTCCCTCGAGAGGCGGCGGACGAGATCACGAGCGACGGCTGCGTAGTCGGCGGGCGTCTTCAGGCACCGACAGACGTCGCGGTAGAAGGCGAGGAAGTCCCGGAAATCGCCGACCCGCTGCCGCGCCCGGACCGAGGCAAGATCGGGGAATATCGGCTCCCGGAAACGCCTGGCCAGCCGGACGAGAGTCGCCGGTGCGATAGCCCCTTCCAGGTGAAGATGGAGCTCCGCCTTTGGCCGCGATCTGAAGACGTGGAAGAAAGAACGGACGCCGGGAGAGAATGGGGCCACGTGAACGGATCGTACTCAAGCAGGACGGGGTCAGTCGAGCGGGGACGCGAACCGCGGGTTTGGATCCGGGAACGGACCTGGAAGAGGGGAGCGGCTCTCGGGCTCGACCTCCTTCTGCTCGGGGGAGGCCCCCTTCTCCTGTCGACGGCGGCAGTCTTCGGCGTCCTGCTGGCGTATCCGCAGCAACCGCTATTCCTCCCCTGGCTCTTTCGCGGCGCCCAGGCTCTTTTCCTGCTGACTTTCCTCCTCCGGGACAGCCTGGATGTCAGCGCCGGGAAGCGCCTGTTCGGCCTGCGGGTCATCCGGCTCGACGGGGGACGGGTCACACCCCTCGATTCGTTCGTCCGGAACCTCCCGCTCGTCCTCCCCCCCTGGAGCTTCCTGGAGTGCGTCCCCGCCCTGAGGAGGGAGGACGGGCGTCGCTCCGGGGACCGGATGGCCGGGACGAGGGTGGTCGAGGAATAGGACGCGACGAAACCTTTCCCCCCGTTCTTTCGTTCCTGAAGGGGGAGAAGAGGAAATGGCTACAGACCGAAACCTCAGCCCGCGGTCCTTGGCTCCCGCCCTCGCCATCGTCCTGGCCCTCGTCGCGGCTCCGGCCAAGGGCGCCGAACCGGTCACCGAGAGATTCGAGAAGACCTATGAATTGACCGGGATCCACAGGGTCCGCTTACAGAACGTGAACGGCCCCGTGCGGGTTTTGGCATGGGACAAAGAGGTCTTCCGCCTCGAGGCCGTCAAGAAGGCTCGCGGGAGCCGGGCCGAGCAGAACCTGCACGACACCGAAATCCGCGTGCTGAAGCGGGGCGACTCCATCGACGTCGAGACGATCCTTCCCAAGAGGGGGCGCTGGTTCGGCCTGTTCCTGTTCGGGGATCCTAGTGGGGCCGAGGTCTCTTACGAGCTGAAGCTTCCACCCGCCGTCGTCGTGGAGGTCGAGACGGTGAACGGGAAGATCGTGGCCGAAAGGAGGACCGGGTCGCTCTCGCTCAACACGGTGAACGGCTCGGTGCGCGTCGAGTCCCACGACGCGCCGCTCCGCGTCAACACGGTCAACGGCTCGGTCGACGTCGCTTTCGTCGGCGGTCTGAAACAGGCCGACCTCGAGACGGTCAACGGGTCGGTCGTGGTCGCCTGCTCCCGGAAATCCTCGATCCGCTACCAGCTCCAGACCGTGAATGGCCGGATCCGGTCGGACTTCGAGGGGCTGACGGTCGAGGGAAAGTGGGGCCCGAGGGAGGCCCGGGGGACGCTGAACGGCGGAACGGAACGGCTCTCGGTCGAGACCGTAAACGGAGAGATCCGGCTCGTCTGTCCCGAAGAGAAGGACGGTCTGAACCGGTAGGCCGAACCCGCCGACGCTTCCGTCGTACCATAGGGGTCCACCGAAGCTGGACACGAGGGAAGGAGATCGGCACATGTCTCAAGACGTCCCCCCTCTCCCGGGTTCCAGTGTCTCTCCCCCGCCGCCCCCGCCGCCGGGTCTCCCGCTCGCCCCGTCGGGGCAGCGGAATATCGCGATGCTGGTGCTCTCCTACCTGGGGCTCCTCGCGCTGATTCCGCTCGTCGTGGTTAAGGACGATCGCGAGGTCCAATGGCATGCCAAGCACGGGCTCGTCCTGACGGTGGCGTTCATCGCGCTGTCCTTGGCGGCGAGCGTCATGACCTTCCTCTCCGGCCTTTTCTTCTTTCTTAACCCGCTGGTCTACTTGGGCTGGCTCGTCGTGTCGGTCCTCGCGATACTGAAGGCGATCAACGGCCAACGGCTCCTCATCCCGGGAATCTCGGAGTACGCCGACCGGTTCTAGCCTCCGGACCCTCCCGGCGCCCTAAGAGACCCAAGAAAGAAGAAAGGCCGCCGCGGTCGCGGAGGCCTTTCTCGGTCTCGTGAGGGTCCGGGAAGAGAGTTCTGGTGCCCTGGGCCAGACTCGAACTGGCACGGATTGCTCCACACGCCCCTCAAAC
>CALFNC010000493.1 GCA_937902605.1 uncultured Acidobacteriota bacterium
GTGGAGAGCTGGTCCCACCTCGTCGAGTGGCCGGGCCTCGTCCGCGGGGCCTTCGAGGAGGCGTACCTCGAGCTTCCCGAGGAGATCCTGGTCACCTCGATGCGCGAGCACCAGAAGATGCTGCCCATCAGGCGCGCCGACGGCACGATCGCCAATGCCTTCCTCGCCGTGGCCGACCAGGCGGGCGACCCGAAGGGTTTCATCGCCCAGGGGAACGAGTGGGTCCTGAACGCCCGCTTCGCCGACGCCCGCTTCTTCTACCAGGAGGACCGGAGGCAGAAGCTGGAGGAGCGCATCCCGCTTCTCGGGCGACTTCAGTTCCAGGAGAAGCTGGGGACCTACCTGGCCAAGACGCGGCGGATCGAAAAGCTCGCCGGCCAGGTCGCCACACGGCTCGGCCTCGAGGCCGCGTCCGGCGACGCGGTTCGTGCGGCCGGACTCCTCAAGGCCGACCTCGTCACCGACATGGTCCGCGAGTTCACCGACCTCCAGGGGGTCGTGGGCGGCCTTTACGCGAGGGAGGAGGGGGAGCCCGAGGCGGTGTGGCAGGCGATCTACGACCAGTATCACCCCGCCTCGGCCGACGACTCGGTCCCTCGGACGGACGCCGGCGGCATCGCGGCGCTCGCCGACCGCCTCGACACGCTGACTGGCCTCTTTGGCCTCGGCCTGGTTCCCACCGGCTCCAAGGACCCGTACGCCCTCCGGCGTGCGGCCCTCGGCGTCGTGAAGATCCTCCTCGACCGCGAGTGGCGAATCGACCTTCCAGCCGCCTGCGCCGACGCCTTCGCGCATCACGAGGGGCTCCCCAGGACCGCAACGGAGACACTCTCGGACCTGAACGCCTTCCTCCTGGAAAGGGTCCGGTTCCTCCTCGAGAAGCGCGGTCTGGCGCCAGACGAGGTGGAGTCGGTCCTGACGACCGACACTCGCGACCTACTCGACGTGGCGGAGCGGGTGGCCGCGGTAGCCGCGGTCCGGAAGAAAGAGGACTTCGTCCCGCTCGCCACCGCTTTCAAGCGGGTCCAGAACATCCTGGCCCAGGCTGGCGAGAGTGACGGCGAGATCAACCCCGAGCTGATCCGAGAGGACGCCGAGCGGGCGCTCGCCTCCGATTACTTCCAGGCCCGCGGAATGCTCGACGAGCTGATCGGCAAGCGGCATTGGGGCGAGGCGCTGTCGGTGATGGCCTCCCTTGGTCCGGCGCTCGACCGCTTCTTCACCGAGGTGATGGTCCTGGCCGAGGACCCTGCCCTCCGCAAGAATCGGGTCGCCCTCCTGAAGTCGATGAGGGACCAGTTCTTCCGGGTGGCCCGGTTCAGCGAGATCCTGGGGTAGATGGGGCGGGCGGCGGAGTATCCTCCTGGCGAATCGGGAATCTGCTGAGGAGGCTGACGATGAAAAGGATTTCAAAGGTCCGGACCGCCGCTATGGCCACGGTCATGGCTCTGGGGCTGGTCGTGGTCGCGATGCCTGTCCAGGCCGGGGAGCTGGCCGGAGCGAAGCTGCTAGACACCATGAGCGCCGGCGGGAAGACGCTGAAGCTGAACGGCCTGGGGCTCAGGAAGAAGGCGATCTTCAAGGTCTATGTGGGTGGGCTCTACCTGGAGACGGCCTCGAAGGACGCCGTCGCGATCCTGGCGGCGGACGCCCCGAAGGCCGTGACGATGCACTTCCTCCGGAGCGTCGAGAAAGCCAAGCTGGTCGAGGCCTACACCGAGGGGTTCCAGGCCAACGCGAAGGTGAAGGCGGCCTCTCAGAAGGCGAACGTCGACAAGTTCCTGGGGCTCGTCACCGACGTGAAGGACGGCAGCGAGATGACGATCGCGTACGTCCCGGGAGCGGGGACGACGATCCTTCGCGACGGCAAGGAAGCCGGGAAAATCGAGGGGAAGGAGTTCTCCGACGCCCTCTTCGCGATTTGGCTCGGGTCGAAGCCCCCCTCCGAGGATCTGAAGAAGGGGATGCTGGGCCTCGGGAATTGACCTCGGCCCGTCCCGGGGCGGGCGGTCGCTGCTCCCGTCCGAAAGGAACCGGGTAGACTCCGGCCCCGTGATGACGGTTTCAGAACTCAAGACGTTGTTTCAGGAGAAGAGATTCGAGGCCGTCGAGGAGGCTTTTCTCGACGCCCTGGAAGACCCTCTCCCAAGCTCGGACCTCCTCCTGGCCGCCCTCCAGGGCCTCGCCCGGACCTCGCAGAAGAGCCTCCTCCAGAAGCTGGCATCCACCGCCGACGGTCTGCTGAAGGGAGGTGGCCCCGAGCCGCTCGCCCGCCTTCGGTGGGAGATGCTGAAGGAGGCGGTCAAGGGAGGCGGCACGCCGTCGACACCAGACGGCTTCCACCGCCTGTTCGAGGAGGCGATCGCGGCGGCTTACCCGGGGAGCCCGTCGCTTCCGACGCTGCTCGGCCGGTTCAAGTTCCGCGAGTCGAAGGCCCCGCTCGACGGGATGGCGCGGCTGGAGAAGGTCGAGAAGTGGCTCCCGTTCGAGGTGGGCCGCGTCTTCGCGCTGCCGGGCCGCGGCCCGGGCAAGGTCGTGGAAATGAACTTCGCCCTCGACTCGATCCGGGTCGACTTCGAGAAGGCGAAGGGGATCGCGATCCCAATCGGCGTTGCGGCGAAGGGGATGATCCCGCTCCCCGAGGGGCATTTCCTGCGCGAGAAGCTGACGACGCCCGCGGTGTTGGCGGAGGCGGTTCAGGCCGACCCGCCGGCGGCACTCCAGCGGGTGATCGCGTCGTACGGCCGAAACGTCGCCTTCCAGGAGCTCAAGGAGGCGATCGCCGGCCTCGTCGCCGAGGACAAGTGGAACGCCTGGTGGACCGCGGCGCGAAAGCATCCCCAGGTGGTCCTCCACGGCACCGGGAAGAGCTCCACGATCGAATGGTCCGCGTCGGCCGACGAGGCGGACGACGTCCTGCTCGCGAAGTTCGATAAGTCCCCGCCCGAGGACCAGCTCGACTTCTTCCGCAAGCACGCGAAGCGCTCGGCCGACCTCGCCGCGCGGCTCGCGAAGGTGCTCGCGGCCGAGGCGGAGCGCCTGCGCGGCAT
>CALFNC010000494.1 GCA_937902605.1 uncultured Acidobacteriota bacterium
TCCTCGGGATCGTCGAGGCCAAGAAGATCACCCTCGGCCCGCAGAACGTCCTGACGCAGGCCGAGCGCTACTCGAAGGGGGTCCTGGACGGCCCGATCAAAGCCCGTACCGGCGTAGACAGTTACCGGGTCCCCTTCCTCTACTCCACGAACGGCGAGGTCCTCTGGTTCCACGACGTCCGCCACCGGCTGAACCGTTCCCGGCGCATCGCGGCCTTCCACACCCCGTCCGCTCTGCGCCACGCCTTCAGCCGCGACCTGGACGCCGCCTGCCGCTGGTTCGCCGCGCACCCGAACACCCACTCGCGCCTTCGCCCCTACCAGGTCGACGCGAACGCCGCCATCGAGCAGGCGATCGAGAATCGCAAGCGCCAGATGCTCGTCGCCATGGCGACCGGCACCGGCAAGACCTTCACCATGGTCAACGAGGTCTACCGGCTCCTGGAGTCGGGCGTCGGCAAGCGGATCCTCTTCCTGGTCGACCGCCGCGCCCTCGCCGCCCAGGCGGTGAAGGCCTTCGCCTCGTTCGAGCCGGAGCCGAACAAGAAGTTCGACAAGCTGTATGAGGTCTACAGCCAGGCCTTCCGACGCTCCGACCTGGACGACGACGTTCCTTTCGACCCGAAGGTCCTCCCGAACCCCTACCTCACCGACCCGCAACCCAAGCACGCCTTCGTCTACGTCTGCACCATCCAGCGCATGGCCATCAACCTCTTCGGCCGAGGCGCCGTCTGGCAGGGCGAAGGGGCCGAGATCGACGACGACGCCACCAAGCTCGACATCCCCATCCACGCCTTCGACGTCGTCATCGCCGACGAGTGCCACCGCGGCTACACCACGGCCGAGCTTTCCCTCTGGCGGAACACGCTCGACCACTTCGACGCCATCAAGATCGGCCTCACGGCCACGCCCGCCGCCCACACGAAGGCCTACTTCAACGACGTCGTCTACCGGTACGACTACAGCCGCGCCGTCCGCGAGGGGCACCTGGTGGACTACGACGCCGTCGCCATCCACTCCGACGTCCGGCTGAAGGGCCTCTTCCTGAAGGAGGGCGAGCGCGTCACCCGGGTCGACCCCGAGACCGGCGCCGAGAAGCTGGACGAGATCGAGGACGAGCGGGAGTTCGCGTCGACCGAGGTCGAGCGGACCGTCACCTCCCCCGACTCGAACCGCAAGATCCTGGAGGAAATCCGAAAGCACGCCCTGGAGCACGAGGCCCGCTATGGCCGCCTGCCGAAGACCCTCATCTTTGCCGCGAACGACCTGCCGCACACGTCCCATGCCGACCAGCTCGTCGCCCTGACCGTGGACGTCTTCGGCAAGGGCGAGGACTTCGTCCGGAAGATCACCGGCCGCGCCGACCGTCCCCTCCAGCTCATCCGCGAGTTCCGGAACCGGCCTCAGCCGACGGTCGTCGTCACCGTCGATCTCCTGTCGACGGGGGTCGACATCCCCGACCTCGAGTACATCGTTTTCCTGCGACCCGTGAAATCGCGCATCCTCTTCGAGCAGATGCTGGGCCGCGGTACAAGGAAGTCCGAGAAGATCCCCGACAAGTCCCATTTCGTGGTCTTCGACTGCTTCGGCGGGACGCTCCTCGAGTACTTCCGCGACGCCACCGGCATCACCATCGACGAGCCCGTCCAGCCCACCCGGACCACGGCCGAGATCATCGAAGACATCTGGGCCAACCGCGACCGGGACTACAACGTCCGCTGCCTCGTGAAGCGCCTCCAGCGCATCGACAAGGAGATGGCCCCCGAGGCCCGCGAACGCTTCGAGGCCTTCGGCATCCCGGGCGGCAACGTCGGGCCGTACGCCGCCGCCCTCCCCGCCAGCCTGAAGGCCGACTTCACCGGGGCCATGAAGCTCCTTCGGGACCCCCGCTTCCAGGAGCTGCTCGTCGCCTACCAGCGCCGCCCCCGGCTCTTCCTGAAGGCCGACGAATACGAGGACACCGTCACGTCAACCTCCCTGCTCGGAGAGACGCGCCCCGAGGATTACCTCGCCGCGTTCAGCCGGTTCGTCTCCCAGCACGAGGACGACGTCGACGCCATCGCCATCCTCCTCTCGCGCCCGCGCTCCTGGGGGCCCGAGCCGCTCTACGAGCTGCGCGACAAGCTGAAGGCCGCCCCCGAATACTTCACGGAAGACAACCTACAGAAGGCCCATCAAGCCGTCTACCGGAAGCCCCTCGTCGACCTGATCTCCATGGTGAAGCACGCCGCCCACGAGCGGGAGCCGCTCCTGACCGCCGAGGAACGGGTCGCCCGCGCCTTCCAGGCCATCGCCCGCGGCCGGACGTTCACGGCAGACCAGCACGCCTGGCTCGTCCTGATCCGGACCCACCTCGTCGCCAACCTCTCCATCGACGAGGGCGACTTCGACGTCGTCCCGGTCCTCTCCCGCGCCGGTGGCTGGGCCCCCGCCAACCGGACCTTCCAACAGAAGCTCCCCGAGCTTCTCCACTCCCTGAATGAGGCCATCGCGGCATGAGCGACGTCGTCCAGAAGCTCTGGGGCTTCTGCCACACCCTGCGTCACGACGGGATCGACTACGGCGACTACATCGAGCAGATCACCTACCTGCTCTTCCTGAAGATGGCCGACGAGAAGGAGGTTGAGATCCCGAAGGGGTGCAGCTGGCCCTCCCTTCGCGACAAGAGCGGGACCTCTCTCGTCGACCACTACGTCGACCTCCTCCGGAAGCTCGGCAAGACCCCCGGCCTTCTGGGCGACATCTTTGCGGAGGCGCAGAGCCGCTTCAACAACCCGGTCAACCTGAAACGGCTGATCAACCTGGTCGACGAGACCGAGTGGACCTCCCTGAACGTCGACGTGAAGGCCGAGGCTTACGAGGGGCTCCTCGAGAAAGCCGCGAACGAGGGCAAGAAGGGGGCCGGGCAGTACTTCACACCGCGCGTCCTCATCCAGGCCATCGTGAAGTGCATGAAGCCCGACCCGCGCGTCCATTCCGAGTTCACCATCTCTGACCCCGCGTGCGGCACCGGCGGCTTCCTCGTCGCCGCGCACGAGTGGCTGATGGCGGAGACCAAGGGCGGCGCTCTCGACAGGCGGATCGCCAGGCGGATTAGCGAATCGACCTACTTCGGCCAGGACCTGGTCGCCCGCCCGCGCCGGATGGCGACGATGAAACTCTTCCTCCATGGAGTCAAGCCCCAGATCACGCTGGGCGACGCCATCTACGAGGCGCCCCGCTCCGAGCGATTCGACGTCGTCCTGACGAATCCGCCGTTCGGGACGAAAGGGGCCAACCAGGCGCCCGACCGGGAAGACTTCACGATCTCGACCTCGAACAAGCAGCTCAACTTCGTCCAGCATGTCCTGACGATCCTCAAACCGGGCGGCCGAGCAGCCGTCGTCCTCCCCGACAACTGCCTCTTCGCCGACCAGGCCGGCGAGGTCTTCAAGATCCTCTGCCAGGACTGCGACCTCCACACCGTCCTCCGCCTCCCTCGCGGCACCTTCACGCCCTACAGCCAGGGCGTGAAGGCGAACGTCGTCTTCTTCACCAAGGGGCGCCCATCGGAGACGGTCTGGATCTACGACGCCAGGACGAACGTCCCCGGCATCACGAAGAAGGACCGGCCGCTGACGCCGCAGCACTTCGCCGAGTTCGTGAAGTGCTTTGGGGCGGATCCGAACGGTCGGAGTAAACGGAAGCCGGAGCAGTCGAAGGAAGACCGGTGGCAATCGTTCGAGATCGCCGAGGTGGAGAAGAAGGACTTCAAGCTCGACGGGTTCAAGTGGCTGAAGGAAGAGTCCCTCGATGACGCGGACGACCTGCCGGAGCCCGAGGAGCTGGTGACCGATGCGATCGCGGAGCTGGAAGAGGCGGTGGAGGAGCTGA
>CALFNC010000495.1 GCA_937902605.1 uncultured Acidobacteriota bacterium
TGGGTCAGCGGCTCGGTCCTGCACCTCCTCGCCGACGGGATCTGCACCGTGACCGCGGACCAGGCCGGGAGCAAGAACTTCAACCCCGCCCCGACCGTCACGAAGACCGTGACGGTCCTGCCGATCCAGTGAACGGCCTCTCTCTACGGCGCGATTCTGACGGATACCGGATACCTGGCATCCGTCTGGTGGTACGGATCGAAATCCGATATGGGCACCACCGTCAGGACGAGGGTCCTGCTGCCCTTCGAAGTGAACGAGACGCGCGCCGTGCCCGAATGCAGGTCGACGATCTCGCCGTCGCTCCCCTCGGTCAGGCCGGGCACCGCCTGCACGACCCACCTCGCCGACGGAGACGGGGGGAGTTCCAGGGAGAGTTGGAAGGACGTCTGGGCGGCATTCTTGCGCCTGACCTCGAGGTACGCGCTTCCGGTCAGCATGGGCGCCGGGGAGATCTCGTGGGTGAGCGTCCCGAGCATGACGTGGGCGACGGGCAACGTCGCCTTCCGCGAGAAGGTCACCTCCGTCCCGGTTTCCGGGAACCGGCGGAAATGCTTGCCGTCGTCGTTGCTGCCGGCGAAGTAGCGCCACCGGGCGAAGGCCACCACGGAATCTAGGAACGTTTCACGGTGAGGAGCCAGCAACGCGTTCATCGCATCGACGAAATGCGGACTGTTCACGAACAGGTCCGGCTTGTTCCGCATCGCGACCCACAGGTCCAGGAGAAATCGGTCGTCGCCCTTGAAGTAGTAGTCGCGGACGAAGTTCAGGTAGAGAGCTGCGCCGTACATGTACCAGGTCTCGTAGTTGTCGTTCCTGAGCAGGGCCCAGTCGGCCCGCGTCTGGAAGTCCTGGACGTACTTGGGATCCGCGGGGCCGTCGTAGAACTGCTCGACGTACGAGGCGGACATCTCGAAGGCGATCGGCAGCTCATACCAGTCGTTGGCGGCATGGGTGGCGTGGTTGAATTCGTGCGCCATCGTCTGAGCCAGGTACTTGCCGCCGTAGTCACCCCACGGATCGACGAACATGAAGCTCGCCCGCCCTCCCCATTCCATCACGAACCTCTCCGAGACGATGTTGACCTGGCAGGTGTTGATGCCGCGCCAGATGAAGACGTCGAACTTCCCGTCCGGTCCGCACCAGCCCTGGTCCGAAGGGGGTGCCGTGTAGCCCTGCCGACCGATCTGGCGTTCCCACGCCGTCTCCAGGAGGGCGACGACCCGGTCGGCCATCGCGCCCTCGTTCCTGGCGTGATAGTGAACGAGGAACGGATACCGCGAGGAAGCCACGGTGTACGGCCAGTAGCCCGGCTCTTCACACGGCCTGGTTCCTTTGGGAATGACGCTGTCTCCTGAGCTGATGCCCAAGGAAGGCTCGTCGCCCGAGGCGAGAGGAGCCGGCGTGCCGCCGACCCCGGCCGCCAGCGTTACGACATGGGAGGGGTCGAACGGGCCGGTGTCGCCGCTCATCGAATTGACGATGAGCGGAACCGCATTCGCGTCGGACAGGGTCTTCCAGTGGGAGCGAGGGGGCACCTGGGCCGACGCCCGCGAAGCGCAGACCGCGCCCAGGGCGAGTACCGTCGCCAGGGCGATCCCAGTCCGCGCGGTTCTTCTCGTCGAAACGCTCTCGTCGTTCGTCACATCGGCTCCTTCGCGAAGATGGGGGGAGGATCGGTGATCACTTCTTCGGATCGGCCAGCACGTCCTGGGGCGGAATGAACGGCAGCAGGTTTCTCCAGCCACCTTGGATGCTTGACCTCGCCGTTCATCGTCAGTCCACCAGGGAATTGCCCAGGCGCATCGCCTTCTCGGCCATCTTGTTCGAGTAGTCGGAGAGGAAACGCCGGCCGCTATCGCCGTTCCGGAGCAGCAGCGACGCGGCTTCCTTCTCGGTCCTGGCCTGGGCCTCGAATTCCCGGCCCTCGAAGGCCTCGAGGTGGCTCCCAATCCCTTCCGAGACCGTCTCGTAGCGCACGTCCGCGAAACGGGACACTTCCCTAAACGTCCAGTAGGCCGAATGCTGAGTGTGCTGGTTCGTTCCGGTGCGGTACGCGACCGGGACCTCCCTACTCCCCAGGTACCACGGCGTGTAGGCGCTCGTGCACGGGGTCGCCATGGCCCGCCAGGACACGGCCCCCACGTCCGCGGGCAGCCACGATCTCAGCTGGGAGACCGCGCTCACCTCCGTGTTGATGCTGCAGAGGGTCCGCTCGTCCGTCTGGTGGGGAGAGCCCTTCTTGTGGTCGTCGGTCAGGTCGTACGGAGTCCCTTCGTAGTGATCGCGGAGGATCGAGATGACGTGCCGCGGGATGATCGACGAGATCCGCTTCTTCAGCAGCTCCTCGGCGCGCCACTGCCTGCGCGTGTTGTAGGGGTCGTCCAGCTTCTCGGGCGCCGCGTAGACCTTGGAGAAGTCGAAGCTCCCGGTCCCGCTGTGCCACCCCATCTTCACGGCGTAGGTGACGAGGTCGTCGGAGTACATGAAGTTCCAGGAGTCCTTGAAGTCGACCACGCCGATCCGGAAAATGTTGGCCCTGACGCCGACCGCGTCGTCCGGGACCCTCTGGGCCACCCACTGCCCTTCGAGGGTCACCTCGACCCACCACCCCTCGGAGGGGTCCGCCACGCCGTAGATCGTTCCGGAGTCGCTGCCGAGCTTGTAGGTGTGCGCGAGGCCGCCGATGATCCTCACCGCTTCCCGGGCGGTCTTCGCCCGCTCGAGCGCCAGCTGGGTGAACTCGGTCCAGATGAGCCTGCCGTGCGTCGGCAGCGTACTCGGGGCATCCCAGCTGGCGCTCGAGCGGGCGAAGACC
>CALFNC010000496.1 GCA_937902605.1 uncultured Acidobacteriota bacterium
TACCGCTGGAGACCCACGGCCACGAACTCGGGCGCGATCTCCATGGCGAAGCACCGGCGCCCGGTCCGCTCGGCAGCGATGATCTGGGTCCCGGATCCGGAGAACGGCTCGTAGCAGATGTCGCCCTCGACCGTGTGCTGCCGCATCGGGATGGAGAAGCACTCGACCGGCTTCGGCGTCGGGTGGTCGATGTCCTCGGACCGGGAGATGGACGGGAGCTCCCATACGCTCGACAGGGGCGAGGCGGAGACACTCCGGGGGGGCTTCTTTCCCCGAACCCAGCCGAAGAAGCAGGGCTCGTGCTGCCAGAGGTACCAGGACCGGGTCAGCACGGGGCGCTCTTTGACCCAGAGGAGCTGCTGGTGGACAAAGGCACCGTGACGCTCCCAGGCCGCCTCGACCATCGCCTGCCTCCGGCTGGCGTGCCAGCAGTACCAGGCGGCGTCCTCGCGGATGGCGACGTCGACCGCTGCCTTGATGAAGCCGTCGTAGAGGCCTTCCCCCTGCTCGGCCCGGTCGAAGTCGCGGTAGCTCTCGGACCAGTCCTTGTTGAGGCTCTCCCTGTTGCGAGAGGCCTTGGTCCCCGGATGATTCGTGCCGTCGTAGTCGACGAGGTAAGGCGGGTCGGTGGCGAAGAGGACGGCCTTCTCGCGAGCCATGAGGCGCGCGACGTCTGCGGTGCTGGTGCTGTCGCCGCAGAGGAGCCGGTGGTTCCCCAGCTGCCAGAGCTGACCCGGCTCGGTCTTCCATTGCTCCCGGAGTTCGGAGGCCCGGCCGATCTGGGGCTCGGCGTCGACATCGGATTCCTCGCCGGAGAGGTCGATTCCGGCCCCTCTTGCGAGCCCAGCGAGCATCTTCTTCACGGCCTCGCTGTCGGTCTCTACCGCCTTCAGGATCGAGGCGAGGCGCTCGTCGTCGGCTCCGGCCATCGCTGCCAACGGGTCGATGCTGACAAGGAGCTTGGCGGCCTCGGCTTCATCTACGTCCAGGACGAGGACCGGGACCTCCTGGTCGGGGGTCGTCTCGGCCCGGAGGTGGCCGTCGATAAGCATCAGGCCGGCGGGGGTCTCACGGGCCAGCAGTGCGTCGGCGTAACCGATCTCGGCGAGGAGCCCCTGCAGGGCCACCCGCTGGGCCTTCGGGTGCGTACGCCAGTTCCTGGGGTCGGGGAGAAGGTCCTTGGCCGGGACACGGCGGAAGTCGGTGATCCGGTCGCGGATCTTCATGACACGAGTTCCTCGTTGGCTGGGGGGTGGCAGCGGCGGCAGACAACCTGGCCGGACCTGCTCGTCCACCAGTCGGAGCCACGGCAGCTGTAGCAAGGGGGGCGGGGGTCTGCTGGGTCTACGGGGTGGTCTCCTAGCCCCTCCATAGAAATATCGCTGCGATATCTCTCGCGTGCGTTAGAAATGTCCCCTGAAACCCTTGGAACCCCCTGCTTTCCGGTTTCGGTCACGAGCCATGTGGCGACCTTGTTCCGGTCGTCCCCCCGTTCAAAGCGAAGTCCTCCCTCGATCCGCTTGACGTGACGGCTCAGGAAGTTTCCGAGGTAGCGCGGGTTGATGCGGCCGGAGCGGTCGGCGGCGACGGCCTGGATCGACTCGCGCAGACGGTCGTGCTGATAGTCGATAAGAGCGGTCTCCTCCGACGACTCCATCGGGGCCGGCTCCTCCGTAGTTCGGATCGCCTCGGCGACCGAGACCGAGCGGCCCGGAAGGGCGTCCTGCCAGGTAACGAGGAGCTGCCCGAGGCGCTGGCGGGTCGGATCCTGTTCCTCGATCCGCGTTCTTCCGACGCACGGGTCGGTGGCGCCGAGCCAGACGAGGGCCGAACGGACCCAGTCACTCCACTCCTCGAACCGACCGAACTGCGGGATCTCCTGGGGCGGCCGACCCGCCGCCACATAGGCCCTGAGGATCGTCAGCCCGGCCACCACCAGCGCGGCCCGGTGCTCGGGGACGTACTTGTAGAGGTCGACGTCGAAGTGACGCTCCTCGGGACGCTCGACACCGGGATCGAGATCGCAGGGAATGACCCGGGTCGTCAGGTCCCCGTCGAAAATCAGGTTGTTGCCGGTGCACAGAAGCGTCACGGCTGTCGAGACCGTCACCGTCCTGCTCATCCCGAGGATTCGGTCCTTATATATCTCCTGCGTCAGGATCGAGCAGAGGGTTGATCCGCCGAGAGGCCGCTCGATGTTGTCGATGCACACGACTGGATCCCCCTCCAGAAGGACCGAGAGCCACCTCTTCTTTTCCTCGTTGGCGTCCTCACCGGGCGACATGACGGCGCAGGGACGGCCGGTCGCGATCATGCCGACGACATCGGCCAGCAGGCTCTTGCCGCTCCCCATTTTCGGCGCCCCGAAGGCATGGAGAGGCGCGCTTTTGAGCGACTTCCGGATGAGTGCCGTCAGGATCGAGGAGACGGCGACCGCGAAGTCGGAGCCGGGCCGTTCCTTGTTCTGGTCCACGAACGGGAACCCCGACAGGAGGCGCTCGAAGATCCTCAGAGCTTCTCGGGCCTCCTCGCGTGATGGATTCAGCTTCAGCTCTGGGAACGAGACGTTGCCCGGGTCATAGAAAAGGCCGGTCGCGTCGTCGTAACCCGGTGTCGCGAGTACCGAGCCATCAGGTCTGAGAGTCGGGGCTTCGATCGTCCCAGTCAGCGACTTGAGCGCCCACGTCCCGCGAGCTGCCAGGGTCTTCGCTATCCGCTCGGGGCAGTCGACCTCAACCCAACCCCCGACTTTCTCGTTGAACTTCATCCAACGAGCGGCGACCGTGAGGAGTTCGACCAGGTGAGGGAGCTCGACGGGTCTGATGATGAGAGAGCCCTGTGCCCGCCTAAGGCCGCGCCTGGCGGTCTCGGACTCCAGCCTCGTGAGACGGACAAGGAGGCCACCACGCTGAAAGAGGTCGTCTCCAAGGGCGGAGACCAGGGCCGTTTCGGCGGCATCGACGATCGCGGGAAGCTTTCCGCCCCCTAGCTCAATCACCGGCCGATCAGGCTCTCCGTCCGTTCCAAGAGACGAGCCGGTCAGGCCGAGCCACTCGACGACCTTCGTGATGATCTTCGGGTCCATGAACTCGGCCAGTTTTCGTCCGCCCGTTGTCGGCCTGCCCTCCGAAAGCGCTGCGGTCGTGTCTCGGACGTTGCTGCGGATGTGCGCCACATCCTCTGGATGGCAAGCGTCTGGGCCGACCGCCGTCGCGACGGCCAGAAGGGTCGAATCCACGCTCTCCTCTGTCATTCCTCGCCGCAGCAGAAACCCAACGAGCGCCAGCGTGAACTCGTGCCGATTCTTCTGTGGGTAGTAACGGACCAGGAGGCTGGCAGCCGCCACGCTGCCGACGTAACCTCGGAGGTCCTTGACGAGCACGTAGGCAGGCCTGCCTCGCCGCTCCCACTGAAGATGTTCGCCGCTCGGATGAGTCGATGGCGGGATGACCGTCTGCCCCCCCGTCGACCGGAGCTCGACCAACATTTCCTTCGTGACGGGGTCCTTGAACTGTGCGGTCGCTCCGGCCTCCTCACCGGTATAGAACCGATGAGACCGCGGCTTCCCGAGGCGGCCATGGACGAGGTCCGTCTTCGGTAGTAAGTCGTCGGCGAGCCGAAGCGCCTCCAGGCAGTCGAGGTCGACGTCGAGAAGGTTCTTCGAGGGCTCGCCAAGAAGGAGGCCCACGTTACCGTCGGCGGCGAACTTGCGGTCGACCTCGCCCTCCGAAACATGGAGCTTCTGCCAGCCGGGTATTCCTGGATTCTTCTCGCCTCGGGGTATGGGGATCGGGCAGTAGCCTTCGCCCAGGGCCCAGCGAGCCGCTTCGCAGGCCCCGGCCGGCGTCACGGTCTCACCTCGCCCAGCCAGGCTGAAGGACCGCCTCGGCCTAATCGGCCCGCGTTGGGGCTTCGGTGGCGCTCGGGCCCGCGGCGGTAAACGGCGAAGAGGGGAGTCCCGTCCCGAGCTGCCCCGGCTTCTTCAATGTGGAAGTCGGCGCCGGGCTCCAGCACCCGCTCGATCTCCCAGCTTCGGAGGAGGCCCGGCAGCCTCTCGAACGACTCCGGGCTGGATATTTTTTCGCTCATCGGCGATCCCCCTTCATCTGGAAAACGCCGCTTTTCGAGACGAAGTGGGACAGCCGCTCCAGGGCGCGTTGATATTTCTTTCGAGCGCCCGCATGGGTCATCCCGAGGCGGGCCGCAGCCTCCTTCTGGGTCTCCCCGTAGACCAGGACGGCTTCCAGAAGCTCAGCGTCTTTGCCGGCGACGGTCCGGAGCCACCGCCCCAGAGACGGGGTGTCGCTGGGGTGAGGAGAGTGGCTCGCCCAGACGTCAGGGACGGGGTTGTCCGTGTCGAGACGGTCGTCGGCAGGGAGGTCGTCGAGCCTCTTCTCCTCGGCCCAGGTCCGGCGGAGGCGTTCTCGGAGGTCACGCTCAGTGTTTCGGATGAGCGTGGCGGCGGTGCGGTGGATCCGGGACAGGTCAGCCCGGTGGACGGCGGCCGTGAAGAGCTCGCTAAGCTCGGATACGAGGTCCTCCGGTGCCCCCCGGAAGAACCGGAGGTTTCGCCTGTAGATGGCGTCGAGACCGGGCCAGAGGCCGAGCCAGAGGAGCGAGGTCGCGAGATCGGAGAGCCGAGATGACCCCTGGATGACGCGGATGAGGGAGCCGTAGATCAGGTCCTTCTCGTCGAGGTCCCCGGCTCGGTCCCTCAGATAGGACACGAGGGCGGAGGGACCCTCGAAGTGGTCGACGCGCCCCTCGTCCGCCTTGAGGTCGCGGAACTCCTGCTCTGCAGAAAGAGTGACGGTCGAATGGACGAGGGCGGCATGAACGCCCTCCCACCGCCTGCGCATGGACGCCCGCCTTTCGGCCGGGCGTCAGGCGCTCAAAATGGCCGTTCTAAGGCGTCAATGCGCTCCGTTCTACGAGGTGCGCTCTATTCCGCGTGACGCATCCGCCCTCACCGCTGGGCGGAAGACGTTCAAGGTTCGGCAGCGGTAACAGATAAACGACGCGTGAAAATCGCCGTCGACGACCACCTCAAGTCCGCCGCGTTTGATCGTGAGTCCTTGCTCGTCGACGACGGCGAGGACCGATCGACACGACCTGCAGCGGACAGCTGTCGTCGGCCGCGCCGCCGGCGTGTTCACGGAACCACTCTCAGAATGGGCGGCTGGCAAGACTCGTCGCTCATGTCTCCAGCCGCGCTCATTCGGGGGGCCGCGATCCACGCGGCGACGGCTGAAATCACATCGCTCGCGCCTGCGGCGCGCTCAGCGTGGCTGGCCTCGTGACGCTTTCTGCGGAGCGATCCAATCCCCCTGTGGATGTTGATTGTCGGCGGGCCGTACATCGTCCATTAGATACGGCGGCGCTCCGGATTGCTCCAGACTGGGGGAACCATCGAGGTGGTTTTCCCCGGTGGAAGAACCAAGAAGTTGGTTTTCCCCTACTTCGGTCGCTTCTTCCGGATCTCTCGGAGAAGGGTCGAGGGGTCGATCTGCGGCTGCTTCCCTGCCTCCCGATCGATCCAGCGGCGTTTCTCGCCCTTCGACAGACCATAGTAGGTCACCGCGAGCGCGGAGTAGTCCCTCGTCGTTCCACTCTTCTTGCGCCCTCCGCTTCCTGCAAAGTGTTGCCTGCTTTCGAATTCGGCGAGAGCTTTCACAAAACTCGGTCGCTTCGTACCTCGCGCGAACCGGTCGTAAACGATCGGGTTCAAGAGAACAGCAACCCCCCACTTCTTCAGCAGCACAGCGATGTCGGCCTTTTCCTCCGATCTTGGATCGATCTGAGGCCAGAGCTGAATGAAGAAGACCTTGGGATCGTGGAACGCAAACAGTAGGGGCAGAAGCAACCACTCGATGTCTACGATGAGAACGGAGAAACTCGGGAACGGCCGTCGCCCCTCGCTGTGAGCTCTTGCGACCTCATCCTTGAATTTCCCAGCGACGCGCTCAAGGCCCTCGCGGAGGCTCGAGATATCGGGAGGTAGCGAATCGCCGGTCTTGGCGAGAAGGTCTCGCGCCAGGGCCCGCCTGAGCTGCGCCGAGGCAACTGCTGATTGCTTGTCGATCAACATGCCCAGGGCAGTTCTGTGGCTGGCGCGGATCGCTCCGGCTTCCGCCGCGTCCAGGATCCGGCGAAATGGCGTTCCAACGGGAACCGCATTCTTCGCGTCCTCGAAGTTCTTACCGGCAGAGACGGCTCTTCGCCACTCTTCCGCGCCCGGAAGCTGATTCATGGGCGTCACTTGATCCGCCTCCGACAGACCGTCGGGTACGAAGTTGATCGGCTCGGTGGTCTCCTTCCCCAATAGGTCGAGAAGCGCGGCTAGGGCAGCTTCCTCTTTGCCTTCGACGGCCTTGTTCGGTTGAGGGTTCTCCGCCTCCCACCGCCGAACAGCGTCCTGAAAAGTCGGTGACGTCCGCCAAAGGTGGGCTAAGAAATCGACGGCCTTGACTCCCTCGTGTGTCTCCGGGAATCGGGCCCATTCCTTTTCGAAGAAGCTGATACGGCCGACCACTTCGACCCTCCTTTCGGCGCCTCGCCCCCCGAAATGCGTCCGGGACGGTGCCCCACGAAGCCTACTTCGTTACTACCTGTCCCATTTCCCTCCCGAAAGGTGCGTTTACCTTTCAGGGGACGAGAACGTGGAAGCGAAAGAGACGCGGACTTCGAGCGGGCACGGGGCAGGCGACCTGGACGTGAGCGTTCCAAGGGACGAGGTAGTCGAAATCCTCGCTCACGCGGTCTTCGTGTTCTTGACCGCCGTTCACAGGCCGGACCGAGCGGCGACAAGGCTCGCGTCCTCAGAGACTTCGCATGCCTGACGCCGCTCTCAGAATCGCCTTGCCTTGTGAACCAGAGAGAGCGTGTATGTCCCTCGACGGACGCGTTACCGCGCCCGCAGGAGGGACCGAGATGGGACGCCTGACACCGGCTGCGGAACGCTCCTCAAGGGCCACGGCAGCGCTCGTGGCGAAGGAGCTGGCCGCCCTGAACGGCATGACCGGAGCCCGACTCGCGGCCAAGTTCGAGGAACTGTTCGGACGCCCTCCCGGCACCCGGAACAAGCCGTACCTCCGGAAGCGCCTCGCCTGGGAGATCCAGGCCCGGATCGAAGGCGGGCTCTCCGATCGCGCCCTCCAGCGGATCGAGGACCTGGCGGCCCACATCCCCGAGCGCTGGAAGGCGGCTCTCGACCCGAAGGGCCCGGCAAGGCCGAACCCGAACAGGGCCCAGGCTCCGTCGCCGACCCACCCTGACCCTCGCCTCCCGGCGCCGGGGACCGTCCTCACCCGCCTTCACGGAGGGGTCGAGCACCGCGTCACCGTCCTGGCTGACGGCTTCGAGTACCAGGGGGACCGCTACCAGTCCCTCTCGGCGATCGCCCGGAAGATCACCGGGACCGCCTGGAACGGGTTCACGTACTTCTTTGGCCGCGCCAAGGGGACGCGCCGTTGAGAGACCCGCGTCGGTCATCGAAGCCGGGCGCCCCGGAGACGAAGCGGTGCGCGGTCTACACCCGCAAGTCGACATCCGTGGGCCTCGATCAGGACTTCAACTCCCTGGATGCTCAGAGGGAGGCCTGCGTCGCCTACATCCAGCGGCAGCCGGGCTGGACCCTTCTCCCCGACCTATTCGACGATGGCGGCTTCACCGGCGCGAATATCGAAAGGCCCGCCTTCCAGAGACTCCTCACCGACATCGACGCCGGGAAGATCGATGTCGTGGTCGTCTACAAAGTCGACCGGCTCAGCCGCTCCCTTCTCGACTTCGCGAAGCTGATGGAGCGGTTCGGAGATCGGAAGAGCGTCGTGTAGGGAAAGAGTGTAGATCTCGGTGGTCGCCGTA